>NZ_JBUEGC010000032.1:0-83326 GCF_054963655.1 Streptomyces sp. HSS9-12
GCCCCTTCACACGCGGTCTGGGATCAGTCCTCGCCGAGGTAGGCCTTGCGGACCGACTCGTCGTGCAGCAGGTCCTGGCCCGTGCCCGACAGTACGATCTTGCCGATCTCCATCACATGGCCCTGGTCGGCCAGCGACAGCGCCGCCTGCGCGTTCTGCTCGACGAGCAGGATCGTCGTGCCCTGCGCCTTCAGCTCGGCGATCGTCTCCATGATCTTCTGCATCATGATCGGAGACAGGCCCATGGACGGCTCGTCCAGCATCAGCAGCTTCGGTCGGGACATCAGCGCCCGCCCCATGGCCAGCATCTGCTGCTCGCCGCCCGACAGGGTTCCCGCCGCCTGGTTGCGGCGCTCGCCGAGGATCGGGAAGAGGTCGTATGCCTTCTGGATGTCCTTCTTGATGCCGTCGGTGTCGTTCCGCAGGAAGGCGCCGAGCTGGAGGTTCTCCGTGATCGTCAGCCGGGGGAAGATGCGGCGTCCCTCGGGCGAGTGGGCGAGGCCCAGTGCGACGATCTTGTGGGCGGGAATTCCGTTCAGCGGCTTGCCGTCGAAGCGGATCTCGCCGGCGAGCGGCTTGAGAAGGCCTGACAGGGTGCGCAGCGTTGTGGTCTTGCCCGCGCCGTTGGTACCGATGAGGGTGACCACCTGGCCCGCCTCGACGCTGAACGAGATGCTCTTGACGGCCTCGATCTTGCCGTAGGCGACCCGCAGGTCCTCCACTTCGAGCAGTGCGGTCATGCCTTTTCTCCCTCAGTGCCCTCGGCGCCTTCGGCGCGGGCCGTGCTGTGTGCCTCTGCCGCCTCGACCTCGGCGAGTTCCTCCTCGCCCGGGGCGCCCTCGAAGGGGGTGCCGAGGTAGGCGGCGATGACGCGCTCGTCGCCCTGGACGACCTCGGAGGTGCCCTCGACGAGCTTCTCGCCCTGGACGAGTACGGCCACCCGGTCGCAGAGGTTGAAGATGAAGCGCATGTCGTGCTCGATGACGAGGACGGCCGTGCCCTGGTCCCGGATGGCGAAGACGAGTTCTTCGGTGGCCCGGGTCTCCTGGGGGTTCATACCGGCGGTGGGCTCGTCGAGGAGGAGCAGGCCCGGGTCGCTGGCGAGGGCACGCGCGATCTCCAGCTTGCGCTGCTCGCCGTACGGGAGGTTGCGCGCCAGGTGGTCTGCCTTGTGGGCGAGACCGATGAACTCCAGGAGTTCCATGGCGCGGGCGTGCGAGGCCGCCTCGGCCTTCTTGAAGCCGGGCCCGCGCAGCAGCGCCGACCACAAGCCCTCCTTGGTTCTGGTGTGGCGGCCGACGAGGACGTTCTCCAGAACCGTCATGTTGGCGAAGAGCCGGATGTTCTGGAAGGTACGGGCGATGCCCGCCTGGGTGACCAGGTGCGGCTTGGCCGGAAGGACGGTGCCCTTGTAGGAGACCCTGCCCTCGGTCGGCACGTACAGGCCGGTGAGGCAGTTGAAGAACGTGGTCTTGCCCGCGCCGTTCGGCCCGATCAGACCGACGATCTCGCCGCTGTCTACGGTCAGGTCGACGGAGCGCACCGCGGTCAGGCCGCCGAAGCGCATCGTGACGCCCTTGGCGTCCAGGACGGTGGTCGTCGTGGTGGTAGCGGTTGTCGTCATGTCCTTCACGCCCCCGCCTTGGCGGCGCCGACGCCCGCGGTGTCGGGCAGCCGTTGATCCGGTACGTCGAGTTGGTCGGTCTCGTGGAATTCCAGCTGTGCGCGCTTGTTGGCCACCAGGCCCTCGGGGCGGAAGCGCATCAGCAGGACGAGTGCCACACCGAACAGGAGCAGCTGGTAGTCCTGCATGAAGTCCAGCTTGCGCGGGATGAGGTAGAGCAGCGAGGCGCCGATCAGCGGGCCGCTGATGGTGCCCATGCCGCCGAGGATCACCGCGGCGAGCAGGAAGGCGGAGTTGGGCGGCGTGGTGTTGGCGAACAGGTACTGCTCGGGTGTGATGCTGTACTGCACGTGCGCCTGGACGGTGCCCGCGAACCCGGCGAGGGTGGCGCCGAGCGCGAAGGCGATCAGCTTGACCCTGAAGCCGTTGATGCCCATGGCGATGGCGGCGGTTTCGTCCTCGCGGATGGCCACCCAGGCGCGGCCGATGCGGGAGTCGCCGGAGCGCCGGAAGACCAGCAGTACGACCGCGGTGAACAGCAGCATCAGGAGGAAGTAGTTGGCCGACCGGCCGAGTTCGTGACCGAGGACTTGGTGCGGCATCCCGAAGTCGAACCCGAGGATGTTCAGGTCCGGGATGTTGGGGATGCCCTGGGAGCCGTTGGTGAGGTCGGGGCCGCTGTTTCCGTTCAGGTTGTTCATGGTGATGCGGAAGATCTCACCGAAGCCGAGTGTCACGATGGCGAGGTAGTCGCCGCGCAGCCGCAGCGTCGGGGCGCCGATGAGGACACCGAAGATGAGTGAGACGACGGCACCGGTGAGCACGGCGGCCCAGAAGGGGAACTTGACGCCGAAGTAGGCCTGTGGCGAGCCGGAGACCAGGGCGGCGGTGTAGGCGCCGACGCCGAGGAAGGCGACGTAACCGAGGTCGAGGAGACCGGCGAGCCCGACGACGACGTTCAGGCCGAGGGCGACCGTCGCGAAGATCAGGATGTTGGTGCCGATCAGCGCGAACTCGTCGCTGCTCTGTGTGAAGGGGAAGCTGGCCGCGGCGACGAGGGCCGCGGTCAGGGTCACGCTGCGGTGCTTGGCGGTCAGTGTGGTGACCCGGTTCATCAGGCCGGCGCGGGCGACGGCGGTGAACCCGAAGCCCGTGGTGATCAGGAAGCCGATGAACAGCTCGGCGTAGGCCTCGATGCCGTACGAGAAGATGGACAGGCCGAGGCCGAAGGCGAGGGCGATGAGCAGGATCTCCGCCCAGGCGGGCAGCTCCTTGGCCCGCTTCGGCGCGGGCGCCTTGAGGGCGGCGCGGAAGCGCTGCCAGGGGTTCGGGCTCTCCTCCTCGGCGGGTACGTCACCGGGCAGGCCGAGCGCCGCGAGCGCGGCGAGGAGTGCGCCAATGCCGGAGACCCAGGCGCCGGGCTCGAGGTTGACCAGGCCGCCCAGCTGCACGGCGATGGCCCCAATGGTGTAGCCGGTGGTGCCGAGGACGGCCAGCGAGAACAGCAGTACGGGGCTGCTGGTGCCACCCGGGGTGAGCCACTTCAGTCCGCGGATGCCGTATCCCGACAGGGCGAACAGCGCGGTGAGCAGGGCCCCGACGAGGGTGAGGACCTGCAGTCCGCCGGGGTAGCCGGTGATGGTCAAGTTGCCGGGGAACTTGTCGGTCCAGGTCCAGGCGAGGAATGTACCGGCGAAGGCGACGGCGGAGCCCGCGAGGACGCCGAGGCGCGCGACGGCCGGGGACAGCGGCAGCACGGCGGAGTTGGTGGTCTTGGTGAGGTTGGTGGTCATGGGTATCACGCCCGATCCGCGACGCGCTCGCCGAGCAGGCCTTGTGGCCTGAACAGAAGGACGAGGATGAGCAGGCTGAAGGCCCACACGTCCTTCCAGGCGCCGCCGCCGAAGAGTTCCATGCCGGGGATGTCGCCGACGTAACCGATGGCGAGGGACTCGGCGACGCCGAGCACCAGTCCGCCGAGCATGGCGCCGTAGATGTTGCCGATGCCGCCGAGCACGGCAGCCGTGAAGGCCTTGAGGCCCATGAGGAAGCCCATCTTGAAGCTCACCTGGCCGAAGTGCAGGCCGTAGCCGACCGCGGCGACGGCCGCGAAGGCGGCACCGATGGCGAAGGCCATGACGATGATGCCATCGGTGTTGATGCCCATCAGCTTGGCGGTGTCCCGGTCCTGGGCGGTGGCCTGCATTCCGCGCCCGGAGCGGGTCTTGTTGACGAACCAGGCGAGGACGACCATGCACACGGGCGCGGCGATGATGATGAACAGGTCGCTGCGCTGGATGCTCGCGCCGAGGATGTCGAAGGGGTCACCGTCGAACTGCGGGAAGGTGATGTCCTTCTTGGCGTCGGGGTACCACTTCCAGACTGCCTGCTGGAGCGCGATGGACAGTCCGATGGCGGTGATCAGCACCGCGAGCCGTGGTGCGCCGCGCAGTGGCCGGTAGGCGAAGCGTTCGGCGGCGGTGGCGACGGCGACGGAGCATATGACGCCGACGATGATCATGAAGGGAATGGCGGCGAGGAGGGAGAAGCCTTCCGGCAGCCAGAGGAAGACGGTGAGGGCGCCGAAGCCCCCGACCATGAAGAACTCGCCGTGGGCGAAGTTGATGAGCTGGACGATGCCGTAGACCATCGTGTAGCCGATCGCGATGAGTCCGTACATCGCGCCGAGGATGAGTCCATTGGCCAGCTGTTGCGGCAGTTCGTTCACCGCAGGGCCTCCGTGGAGTGGTTCGGATATGGCGCCGCGCGGGAGCGCTGGTAGCGCCCCCGCGCGGTCTGGGGCATTGCCTGTGCTTGTTCAGCACCCGATCAGGGCTGGTACTCCTCGCTGTGCTCCGGCTTCCACGTGCCGCCCTTGACCGCGTAGGCGGTCATCATGGTGTTGGTGGTGTCCCCGAACTCGTCGAAGGAGATGGTTCCGGTGACGCCGTCGAACTTGACCTTGCTCATGCTCTCGAGGACCTTGGCGCGCAGGTCGTCGGGCACCTTGCCGTTGTTGGCCTCGACGGCGAGCTTCACGGCCTCGATGATCGACCAGGTGGCGTCGTAGGTCAGGCCGCCGTAGGCCTCGTACGCGTCCTTGTATCCGGCCGCCTTGTAGTCGGCGATGAACTTCTTGGCGGAGCCGAGGAGTTCGACCGGCTTGCCGACGGAGGTCGCGAGGTCGCCCTCGGCCTTCTTGTTCAGCTTCATGAACTCGGCCGAGTAGATGCCGTCGCCGCCCATCAGCGGGACCTTGGCGCCGCTCTCCTTGAGCTGCTGGCTCAGCGGGGCGGCCGCCGGGTACTCACCACCGTAGTAGACGGCCTTGGCCCCGGTGCCCTTGACCTTGTTGACGACAGACTTGAACTCGCGCTCCTCGGGGTTCACGTGGTCGCTGCCCACGATCTTGCCGCCCAGCTTGGTGAACTGGTCCTTGAAGGAGGCGGCGAGCCCGGCGCCGTAGGTCTTGTTGTCGTCGATCAGGTAGACCTCTTTGATCTTCGCCTCGTTGTAGAGGTACTTGGCGGCGAAGGCACCCTGGACCTGGTCGGTGGTCGCGGTGCGGAAGTAGCTCTTGAACGGACGCTTCTTGTCGCCCGACTTCCAGTTGTCGCCCTGGGTCAGCTCGGTGCCCGTGTTGGCGGGGGAGACCTGGGTGAGACCTGCGTCAGTGAAGGGCTTCTGCATCGACTGCGCGACGCTGGAGTTCAGCGGGCCGACGACGCCGACGACGTCCTTGTCGGAGATGAACTTCTGGGCGTTCTGCTGGCCCAGGGACGGCTGCGCCTGGTCGTCAGTGGCCTGCAGCTCAAACTCGACGCCCTTGACGACCTCGTCCTTGTTGGCGTTCTTCACGGCCAGGTCGGCCGAGTTCTTGATACCCAGGCCGAGGGCGGAAAGGTCGCCGGTCAGCGGAGCGTCGACACCGATCACGACGGTGGTCTTGCCTCCACCGCCCCCGCCGTTGCTGCTGTCGTCGCGCGATCCGCACGCGGTGAGGGTGAGGGCCCCTGTCGTGATCGCGGTGGTGAGTATGAGCAAGGAACGCTGTCGCACGAGAATTGTGTCCTCTCCCTGGCGCGGCCCTCTCCTGAGGTGCCGTGTCCGTACCGGACGTCTGCCGGCTTCTTTATGGCTGAGCTGTGAAGCTGCTGTGTGGCATCCGGCGGCGCGGTGACTGGCGGTGACTCTAAGCGCGGGCGAGGGCGGGGGGGCAGAGTGCGAGCCATGATGTGACTCTCTTGTTATGACCCGGGTCGAGCAGCGCTGTTGCTGTAGCAGCGATAAGGGTTCTTATAGGGAGAAAACGGGCTATACCCCACTGCCCATATGTTGAGAAGATGCAGTTCCGCTAAGACGTTGTGCATGCCGCGGGCCACATCGGGCGGAAAGTGGCGGACGGCGCCAGGCTGTGAATTTGCATGTATGTGCCACGGAGGTGTACGCGGGCATTTCGCATTGCGTGAGTGTTACGCAGCGTTACGAACGTCGAGATGGGGTGCCAGTGCGTGCGTACCTATTCCGGACGAACTCGGTTGCCTATCACCGGAAATCGGACTCTCCATTGCCTGCGAGGAAGACGGGTTTGTCCGCGGCCGCTACGCAGTGCTGTCGTGCCTGATGGACTCCCGCGTCTTCTGCGGCGGACCTACTGTGCCGCTCGCGCTCGGCCTGAGCCGCCGCGACGACATGGCCGAGGATGTCCGCTGGACGGTCGAGACCGTCTGCTCCCAATCCTGCCTGGCGCCCCGTCCAATCACGAGTATCACCTTCGCCCGTAGGTGGCCAGGGTGGTGCACGGCTCTTCCGGTGAGGTGGAGCGCGGGGCGGGGAAGTCGGTACCGGGCTGCCGTACGGCGGGTTCCGAGCCGCCGCAGCCCGACACGGCGATGACCGCCGACGGGGGAATCCCGGCGGCGGCCGTCCGGCTCCGAGCGGTGGTGCCCGGGGCAGATCTCATACGGGCACGCTGGTGCCGCGTCAGTCAGGGTTTGCCCCGCTCGCCGCCCTGGCACGGCCATCCGCTGCATTGCCCGATCGACCGAGTAGGCCCACTACGAGGCCGATCCGGCGCCTTGCAGCTGACCGCACCAGGTCACCTCGCTACCGGACACCCTGGCTGACGCGGCACTAGCCCGCCGAGGTCTCCTCGGCCGCAGTGCGGAGCAGGCACGTGAGGCGGGCGCTGCAGATGCGCCGGTCCTGCTCGTCGGTGATGACGATCTCGTACGTGGCGGTGGAGCGGCCGCGGTGGACGGGGGTGGCGACGCCGGTGATGAGTCCGGAGCGGATGCCGCGGTGGTGCGTGCAGTTCAGGTCCACCCCGACTGCGAACTTGCCGGGGCCGCCGTGCAGCATCGCGCCCACCGAGCCAAGGGTCTCGGCCAGCACCGCGGACGCGCCGCCGTGCAGCAGACCGTACGGCTGGGTGTTGCCCTCGACGGGCAGGGTGCCGACGACGCGCTCCGGGGAGGCCTCCAGGACCTGGAGGCCCATCCGCGCGCCGAGGTGGCCGGCGGAGAACAGGGCGGGTAGGTCAAGGCCGAGACCGGCCCACTGGTCCACGATCTCCTGCGGGAACTTGGTGCTGCTCTGCTCGCCCATGCGGCGTGGCTCCGATTCGTCCTCGGTCGGTATGTGTGCCCTACACGTGTGTACACCCGTCTTATCAGAAGCTGAGCGTCCGCTTAGGCTGGAGTGAGCTGGATCACTACGGACTTGCTGGCCGGGGTGTTGCTGGTGTCGGCGGTCGCGTCCAGCGGAACCAGGACGTTGGTCTCGGGGTAGTAGGCGGCCGCGCAGCCTCGGGCCGTCGGATAGTGGACGACCCGGAAGCCGGGGGCCGTACGGGTCGAGCCGTCGGTCCACTCGCTGGTGATGTCGGCGTAGTCGCCGTCGGCCAGGCCCAGTTCGCGGGCGTCCTCGGGGTGGACGAGGACGACGCGGCGCCCGCTCTTGATGCCGCGGTAGCGGTCATCGAGGCCGTAGATGGTGGTGTTGTACTGGTCGTGCGAGCGCAGTGTCTGCAGCAGCAACCGCCCTTCGGGGACCTTGGGGTATTCGACCGGGGCCGTGGTGAAGTTGGCCTTGCCGGTGGCTGTGGGGAAGCGGCGGTCGTCGCGCGGCGCGTGCGGCAGGGTGAAGCCGCCGGGGCGGCTGACCTTGGTCTCGAAGTCCTCGAAGCCCGGTACGACACGCGAGATACGGTCACGGATGCGGGCGTAGTCCTTCTCGAACTCCTCCCAGGGCGTAAGGCTGTCCGGTCCGAGGACACGGCGCGCCAGCCGGCAGATGATGGCCGGCTCGGACAGCAGGTGGCTGCTCGCGGGCTCCAGCCGGCCGCGGGAGGCGTGGACCATGCCCATGGAGTCCTCGACCGTGACGAACTGCTCGCCACCGGCCTGCAGATCCCGCTCCGTGCGGCCGAGGGTGGGCAGGATCAGGGCGCGGGCGCCGGTGACCACATGGGAGCGGTTGAGCTTGGTGGAGACGTGGACGGTGAGCCGGGCCCGGCGCATCGCCGCCTCCGTCACCTCGGTGTCGGGGGTGGCGGCCACGAAGTTGCCGCCCATGGCGAAGAAGACCTGCGCCTGGCCGTCCCGCAGGGCGCGGATGGACCGTACGACGTCCAGGCCGTGCTCGCGCGGCGGCGCGAAGCCGAACTCCTTCTCCAGAGCGTCGAGAAAGGCCGGTTCGGGGCGCTCGAAGATGCCCATGGTGCGGTCGCCCTGCACATTGCTGTGGCCGCGGACGGGGCAGACCCCGGCGCCGGGGCGGCCGATGTTTCCGCGCAGCAGCAGGAAGTTGACCAGTTCCCTGATGGTGGGCACGGAGTGCTTGTGCTGGGTGAGACCCATGGCCCAGCACACCACGGTCCGCTTCGACTCCAGGACCATCCGCAGCGCCCGCTCGATCTCGCCGCGCTCCAGGCCGGTGGCGCGCAGCGTCTCGTCCCAGTCGGCGGCGCGGGCGGCCGCCGCGAACTCCTCGAAGCCGTGGGTGTGTTCGCGGACGAACTCCTCGTCGACGGCTCCGTCTGTCTCCAGGATGAGCCGGTTCAGCATCCGGAAGAGGGCCTGGTCGCCGCCGAGCCGGATCTGCAGGAAGAGGTCGGTGAGGGCGGTGCCCCGGCCGGCGAGGCCGCGGGGGGTCTGCGGGTTCTTGAACCGCTCCAGGCCTGCCTCGGGCAGCGGGTTGACGCTGATGATGCGGGCACCGCCCGCCTTGGCCTTCTCCAGGGCGGAGAGCATCCGGGGGTGGTTCGTCCCCGGGTTCTGCCCGGCCACGATGATCAGGTCGGCCTGATGGAGGTCCTCGAGCAGCACACTGCCCTTGCCGATGCCGATGGTCTCGGTGAGTGCCGAGCCCGAGGACTCGTGGCACATGTTGGAGCAGTCGGGGAGGTTGTTGGTGCCGAATTCGCGGGCGAAGAGCTGGTAGAGGAAGGCGGCCTCGTTGCTGGTGCGCCCCGAGGTGTAGAAGACGGCCTCGTCGGGGGAGTCGAGGGCCAGCAACTCCTCGGCGACGATGTCGAAGGCGCGCTCCCACGGCACCGGTTCGTAATGCGTCGCCCCCGCGGCCAGGTACATGGGCTGGGTGAGGCGGCCCTGTTGGCCCAGCCAGTAGCCGCTGCGGGCGGCGAGGTCGGCGACCGAGTGCGCGGCGAAGAAGTCGGGGGTGACACGGCGCAGGGTCGCCTCCTCGGCGACGGCCTTGGCGCCGTTCTCGCAGAACTCCGCCGCGTGCCGCTTGTCCGCCTCGGGCCAGGCGCAGCCCGGGCAGTCGAAGCCGTCCTTCTGGTTGACCTTGAGGAGGGTGAGGGCGGTGCGCTTTACGCCCATCTGCTGCTGGGCGAGGCGCAGGGTGTGACCGATGGCGGGCAGCCCGGCGGCGGCGTGCTGCGGGGGTGTGACCTGCGGTGCGTCCTGGACGGGGTCGCCTGCGGGCGGCTTGCCTGCCATGTCCTCTCCCTTGCCATCGAGCGATGCGGATCTGTCCGCACGATCCTGCCACGACCAACTGACAGCACCACCCCAGCCCCTTGCGGCGTCGGCCCCTGCGGGCGCCCGTCCCGGGTCCTTGGGGAGCTGTTACGCCCAGGACTCCCACCCGCCCCCGGCCTTCGGCATGGGGAACCCCCACCGACACCCCACCCCTCCCGTCGGCCCAGCACGCGGTGTCCGGGGCCCGTTGGGCCGGCGCGGGGAGACTCTCCCGCCAGTGGTCGTCTTGCCACTGCTGCGGCCTGCGGCGCCTTGGCGCAAGGCGCCGAGCTGGGCAGTGGGCCCAAGGGGCTGGGTCGACGTCCGGTTCCCCCCGGCGCCGGGGGGATCAGGGCGGCGGGTTGCGAGCAGCCCCGCCGGCGCCGAGATCGGAGTCGGCACGATCCGCCGGGCGACTGGGCGAGCGGGCGCGGGGGCAGGGGCCCGCCCCTGGTTCCCGGCTCCGGCGGAGCCGGAGTCGGCCGGGTGTCAGTGGGCCGTGGCAGGATCGGGTGCGTGGCAGAGAAAGCATCGAAGAAGACCGCAGCGACCTCCCCCGGAGATGTGCAGGGCGACCGGCCCCGCCTGCTCCTGTTGGACGGGCATTCCCTGGCATACCGGGCATTCTTCGCGCTGCCCGCGGAGAACTTCACCACGACCACCGGACAGCCGACCAACGCGATCTACGGCTTCACCTCGATGCTGGCGAACACGCTGCGCGACGAGCAGCCTACGCATCTGGCCGTCGCCTTCGACGTCTCGCGGAAGACCTGGCGAACGGAGGAGTACGCGGAGTACAAGGCGAACCGCTCCAAGGCCCCGGACGAGTTCAAGGGCCAGGTCGAGCTGATCGGCGAGCTGCTGGACGCGATGAACGTCACCCGCTTCGCGGTGGAGGGCTTCGAGGCGGACGACGTCATCGCCACCCTCGCCACCCAGGCCGAGGCCCAGGGCTTCGAGGTGCTGATCGTCACCGGCGACCGCGACACCTTCCAGCTGGTCACCGACCATGTCACCGTCCTCTACCCGACCAAGGGCGTCTCGGAGCTGACCCGCTTCACCCCGGAGAAGGTGCAGGAGAAGTACGGCCTGACCCCGAAGCAGTACCCGGACTTCGCGGCCCTGCGCGGCGACCCGTCCGACAACCTCCCCGGCATCCCGGGCGTCGGCGAGAAGACCGCCGCGAAGTGGATCAACCAGTTCGGCTCGTTCGCCGAACTGGTGGAGCGGGTCGATGAGGTCAAGGGCAAGGTCGGTGACAAGCTCCGCGAGCACCTGGAGGCGGTCAAGCTCAACCGGCAGCTGACCGAGCTGGTGCGGGAGATCGAGCTGCCGGTCGGCCCGGACGCCCTCAAGCGCGCCCCGTACGACCGGCAGGCGCTCTCCGTGGTGCTCGACGCGCTGGAGTTCCGCCATCAGAACTTCCGCGACCGGCTGATGGCCGTCGACCCGGGTGCGGTCGAGGAGGAGGAAGCTCCGGCCGCGGGCGTCGAGGTGGACGGGCAGGTGCTCGCCACCGGTGAGCTCGCCCCCTGGCTGGAGCAGCACGGCGCCGGCCCGGTGGGCATGGCGACCGTCGACAGCTGGTCGCTGGGCAGCGGCCGGGTCGCCGAGGTCGCCCTGGCGCTGGGCTCGGGCCCGGCCGTCTGGTTCGACCCGACCGAGCTGGACGAGGCGGACGAACGGGCCTTCGCCGCCTGGCTGGCCGACGCCGACAAACCGAAGGTGCTGCACAACGCCAAGGGCGTCATGCGGGTCTTCGCCGAGCACGGCTGGGACGTCGCGGGCGTCACCATGGACACCGCGCTCGCGGCGTACCTCGTCAAGCCCGGGCGGCGCTCGTTCGCCCTGGACGCCCTCTCCGTCGAATACCTGGGCCGCGAGCTCGCCCCGCCCGCCGCCGACAGCGGCCAGCTGGCCTTCGGCGCCGACGAGCAGGCCGAGAAGGACGCGCTGATGGCCCAGGCCCGCGCCGTCCACGACCTGGGCGAGGCATTCGAGGCCAAGCTCCAGGCCGTGGGCGCCGCCGAGCTGCTGCGCGATGTGGAGCTGCCGACGTCCGCGCTGCTCGCCCGTATGGAGCGAGCCGGCATCGCCGCCGACCGGGGCTGGCTGGAGCGCATCGAGCAGCGGTTCGCCGACGCCGTCCAGCAGGCGGTGAAGGAGGCGCACGGCGCTGTCGGCCATGAGTTCAACCTCGGTTCCCCGAAGCAGCTGCAGGAAGTGCTCTTCGGCGAGCTCGGCCTGCCCAAGACCAAGAAGACCAAGACCGGTTACACCACGGACGCCGACGCCCTGGCCTGGCTGGCCACCCAGACCGACCACGAGCTCCCGGTGATCATGCTGCGCCACCGCGAGCAGGCCCGGCTGCGCTCCACCGTCGAGGGCCTGATCAAGACGATCGCGCCCGAGGGCCGCATCCACACCACCTTCAACCAGACGGTGGCCGCGACCGGCCGGCTTTCCTCCACCGACCCGAACCTGCAGAACATCCCGGTGCGTACGGACGAGGGCCGGGCGATTCGCCGCGGCTTCGTCGTCGGCGAGGGCTACGAGGCGCTGCTGACGGCCGACTACAGCCAGATCGAGCTGCGGGTCATGGCCCATATGTCGGAGGACGAGAGCCTGATCGAGGCGTTCACCTCCGGTGAGGACCTGCACACCACGGTCGCCTCCCAGGTCTTCGGCGTCGCCAAGTCCGCTGTGGACCCGGAGATGCGCCGCAAGATCAAGGCGATGTCGTACGGCCTGGCGTACGGCCTGTCCGCCTTCGGCCTCTCCCAGCAGCTCAACATCTCCGCCGACGAGGCGCGCAAGCTGATGGACACCTTCTTCGAGCGCTTCGGCGGGGTCCGCGACTATCTGCAGCGCGTCGTGGAGCAGGCGCGGGCCACCGGCTACACCGAGACGATCCTCGGCCGCCGCCGCTACCTCCCGGACCTCAACAGCGACAACCGGCAGCGCCGGGAGATGGCCGAGCGGATGGCGCTCAACGCCCCCATCCAGGGCACCGCGGCGGACATCGTGAAGATCGCGATGCTGCGGGTCGACGAGGCCCTCACCCGCGAGCAGCTGTCCTCGCGCCTACTGCTCCAGGTGCACGACGAAATCGTGCTGGAGGTCGCGCCCGGTGAGCGTGCGCAGGTGGAGGAGCTGGTGCGCCGCGAGATGAGCGGCGCGGTCGAGCTCCGCGCGCCGCTGGATGTGTCCGTGGGTTCTGGCGGGGACTGGGAGTCCGCCGCGCACTGACAGCCCTGGTGAGCCCCCCAATGAGCATTCAGGAGACGTTCATTGGGGGTTCGCTGCAAGGCGGTCCGCGGAATGGAAGCCCGTGTTGGGTGGATTCGCAAATCGGGCAACGCGTGCGTGCAAATGTGGTGAAGTATGGTCAGCGGTCGGTGACTTCGCGGCCGATGGTGTCGTAGTGTCACCTGAGTTGTCGCGCGGGGAGCGCGCATCGGGGCAACGGCGGACAAAACCGCCAGGGTCGGGGGCGCGGTCACCCATGCCGCGGTCTCTGGCCTTCGGGCCTTCGATATGGGTGACCCCCAGGGGAGGACGGACGTATGGCAGCGCAACTCGCTCGGCGGCTGCGCAGAGGGGCGGCGACCACCGCCGTGGCGGCTGTCGCGATGGCGGCGCTGACCGCATCGCAGGCCCCCAGCCTGCTGGGCGTGGACCGGCAACAGCAGTCGGAAGGCGCCACGCCGGCGACCGACGTCCCCATCGACGGTGGTTCCCCGTACCACACCGACCTGCCACCGCTGATCACGCCTGGCAAGCCCGGGACTTCCACCGAGCTGCCGGAGAGCGGCGCGGCGGAGGCCGGCATACCCGCGACCGTGCTGGCCGCGTACAAGAAGGCCGAGGCGGCACTCGCCCAGAGCCATCCCGGCTGCCACCTCCCCTGGGAGCTGCTGGCCGCGATCGGCAAGGTCGAGTCCGGCCAGGCGAGCGGCGGTCGGGTGGACGCCGAGGGCACGACCATCAAGCCCATCCTCGGACCGCAGCTCAACGGCAGTGGCTTCGCCCGCATAGCCGACACCGACAACGGCGCGTACGACAGCGACAGCCGCTACGACCGCGCGGTCGGCCCGATGCAGTTCATCCCGTCCACCTGGGCCACCTGGGGCGCCGACGGCAACGGCGACGGCAACAAGGACCCGAACAACGTCTACGACGCGGCGCTCGCCGCCGGCCGCTATCTGTGCGCCGACGGCCGCAATCTGTCGGTCCGGGCCGACCTTGAGCGCGCCATCCTCGGTTACAACCACTCGCAGGAGTATCTGCGCCTGGTTCTGACCTGGTTCGAGTTCTACAAGAAGGGCACGCACGAGGTGCCCGACGGCAACGGAGTGCTTCCCTCGGGCAGCGGCCCGGGCGGCGACGGCTCGGGTGGCGGCAAGGGGGCCAAGGGCTCGAGCGGTTCGAAGGACGCGAAGGGTTCCGGGGGCGGCGGCTCGAACGGCAGCGGCTCGGGCGGAGCAGGTGGCGGGTCCAGCCCGCGGCCCACGCCCTCGTGGACCGGCAGCATTTCGCCCGTGCCGGGCGGTGGCGGCGGTTCCAAGGCGTCCGACGCGCCGAGCAGCTCGAGTAATCCGGATGACCCCAGTGGGACACCGACACAGTGCCCGACCGGCTCGGCATCGCCGTCCCCCAGCGGAAGCTCCAGCCCGTCCCCGTCCGGCAGCGCGAGCCCCAGCCCCTCGCCCAGTGGCAGCGCGGGCGGATCGCCGTCACCGAGCCCCAGTGCCGGCGGCGACGACCCCTGCGGCAGCCCGGACAACGGGCAGGCCGCTCCCGAGCCGTCCCCGTCCTCCAGCGGTACGGCCGCGGGCAGCGGCGCCGCAAGCATCGCCTGAACCGCCCGGGGCAACTCGCCTCCCCTTGCCTCGCGCAACCGCCGTAGGCCGGAGCCCGGCCGCACATCCACCGTGCGGCCGGGCTCCCCGGTTCATACGGCGCGACGTGTTCTCATCTGCGCCCCCCATTGCTACGGTGCCTCACCTCTGACGACCCGTCAGGCATCGCCCACGGGAGGCCGACCATGCGCGCTCTCGCAGCCGCCGCCGTCGGACTGGCCGCCGCCCCCGCACTCGTCCTCATATGACGGCCATGGGCGCGCGCCCAGCGGCAAGACCTCTCCGAAGCCGCTGCTCACCACCGTCCCCAAGCACCCGTAGGCATCCGTACGCACCGCAGGCACCTGAACAGGGAGGGTCCACCGCCATGCGCCGCAAAGCCGGCCTGGTGCTGCTCGCCTTCGCCGCGTTCTTCACCGCCCTGTCGCCGCTCCTGCGGTGGTACGCCTTCCCCCGGTTCGTCAAGATCCCGGCCAATCAGTACCAGTCGGTCGTCCTGGAGGCGAAGAACGCCACCCTGCTCGACTGCGGCACCCTCCAGGCCAAGCAGGTCCCCCGGCCCAGCATCGTGCAGACCCTCCGCGGCAACGCCGAGGAGTCGCAATCATCGCCTGAGCCCAGGGATCAGCCCCGATTGAGGCGCGCCTTGGTGTGCCGGGTCGGTTCCGCGGTCGCCGGGTCCTCCGGCCACGGGTGCTTGGGGTAGCGGCCGCGCAGCTCGGCCCGTACAGACCGGTAGCCGTCTCGCCAGAAGGACGCCAGATCGGCGGTCACCGCCGCCGGGCGCCCGGCGGGCGACAGCAGATGAACGAGCAGAGGTACGCGCCCGCCCGCGATCCGCGGCGTCTCCTGCCAGCCGAACAGCTCCTGCAACTTCGCCGCCAGCACGGGCTGCTCGCCCCCGTAGTCGATACGGATACGCGAACCGCTCGGCACCTCGATCCGCTCCGGTGCCAGCTCGTCCAGGCGCGCGGCCTCGCCGGTGGCCCACGGCAGCAGCTGGGCGAGTGCCTTGCCCGCGTCCACCCGCTCCAGGTCCGCGCGCTTGCGGGCACGGTCAAGGCCGAGCCCCAGCCAGGCGTCTGTACGGTCCAGCAGCGCGGCATCCGACACATCGGGCCACGGGTCGCCGAGCTCCCGGTGCAGAAAGGCCATCCGCCGGCGCAGCGACGTCGCGTCGGCGGACCAGCGCAGCAGCCCCAGGCCCTCGCGGCGCAGGCCGTCCAGCAGGGCTGCGCGCACCAGGGCCGGATCGGGGCCGGCCAGCGGGCGTGTCTGCAGCTCGATGGCGCCGAGCCGCTCCACGCGTCGAGCCACCACATCGCGACGCTGCGCCGACCAGACCACCTCATCGGCGGCCTCGTACAGCGGCCCGGCGGCCAGGCGAGCGGTGTCCTCGTCGATCACCGCGGCGAGCCGCAACCGCGCCGAGGCCGCTGTGACGGGGCGGTCGGCGACGGCCACGGCCAGCCACCTGGCGGCACCGAGCCGCGACCCGCCCCCGAGCTCGGCGCCGGTCCCCGAGGCCATGAGATACGCCCCGCCTCTTTGCAGCCGTGCCACCCGCTCCGGAAAGGCCAGCGCCACGATGAGGCCTGCGGCGGCGTCATCACCAGGGGGTGGGCAGTCGTTGGTGCTCTCCGCGGCCGACTCAGCGCGCACCGCGCGCTCCAGGCGGCGGCCCTCCGCGCGCCAGCGGGCCGCGTACGCGTCGCCGCCCCGGCGGGCGGCGCGCCACACGGCCGCCACATCGTCCCCGTACTCGCGCGGCGGCTCCTCGCTCAGCAGCGCCACGACCTCCGCTGCCCGGCGCGCGCCGACCTCTCGCGCGCCGTCCAGGAGCGCCCGCGCCAACCGGGGGTGCACGCCCAGGCGTGCCATCCGCGCGCCCCGCTCGGTCGCGCGCCCGTCCGCGTCCACCGCGCCGACGGCGTGCAGCACCTCGCGCGCGGCGGACATCGCCCCGCCCGGCGGCGGGTCCAGCAGCGCCAGCCCCGACGCGTCCGGGTCACCCCAGCACGCGGCCTGCAGCGCGAACGCCGTCAGGTCCGCGACCTTGATCTCAGGCGACGGCCAGCGCGGCAGCCGGGCGTCCTCGGTCTCCGCCCAGCAGCGGTACACCGTGCCCGGCGCCTCGCGCCCCGCCCGGCCCGCGCGCTGCCGGGCCGAGGCCTGTGAGGCCCGTACGGTCGTCAGCGCGCTCAATCCGCGCGCGTGGTCCGTACGCGGCTCCCGCGCCAGCCCCGCGTCGACGACGACCCGCACGCCCGGCACCGTCAGACTCGACTCGGCGACCGACGTCGCCAGCACCACGCGCCTCGTGCCCGCACCGCCCGCGAGCACCGCGTCCTGTACCTCTGCCGAGGCGCGCCCATGAACCTGCAGCACTTCCGCACCAACGCCGCTCAGCTGCCCAGCCACGCGCCCGATCTCCCCGACGCCCGGCAGAAAGCACAGCACGTCCCCGTCCCGCTCGCGCAGCGCACGCCGTACGACAGCCGAGACATGCTCCAGCAGCGTGGGATCCACCCGCAGGCCGTGCGGCGGGCGTACGGGCCGCGAGGGCGGCGCCCACACCACCTCCACCGGGTGCGACACGCCAGGCGCCTCGACGACCGGCGCGTCCGCGCCGCCCAGGCCATCGCCACCGCCGCCGTTGACGCCGCCGCCGTTGACGCCGGCCCCGAGCAGCCGCGCCCAGCCCGCCGCGTCCGTCGTGGCCGACGCCGCGACCAGGCGCAGCTCCGGCCGCAGCGTGGCCCGTACGTCCAGCAAGAACGCGGCGACGGTATCGGCGTCCAGATGCCGCTCATGACACTCGTCCAGGACGACGACATCCACCCCGGCCAGTTCCTGGTCCCGCTGAAGCCGCTGCAGCAGCACGCCGGTCGTCACGACCTCGACAACGGTCCGGGACCCGGCACGCCGCTCGCCACGCACCGAGAAACCGACGCTCTCCCCGACGCTCTCGCCCAGGAGCCACGCCATCCGCCGTGCGGCGGCCCGCGCCGCGATCCGCCGGGGTTCGGCGACGACGACACGCCGCAGGGGTTCCCCGCCCCCGAGGAGCCCGGCGAGCGCCAGCGGCACGAGCGTCGTCTTGCCGGTGCCGGGCGGGGCGCACAGGACGGCGGTGCCGTGCCGCTCCAGCGCGTCCCGCAGCGCGGGCAGCGCAGCCCGTACGGGCAGTTGTTCGATGGCGTCGGTCCGGATCACGCGCTCCAGTCTCCCAGCGCGCCGTCGCCGACCTCGCCGCCCGGAAACAGGGCCATCGCGCCCCGATTCGAGCCTCAGTCCCGTACGCAGACGAAGATCGCCGTGCCCGGAATCACGTGCCCCCGCAGCGGGGACCAGCCGCCCCACTCCTGCTGGTTCCAGGCGGGCCACTCCGGCTCCACGAGGTCGACCAGCCGGAAGCCGGCCGCGACGATGTCGCGTACCCGGTCGCCGAGCGTCCGGTGGTGCTCCACGTACACCGCCCGCCCCGACGCGTCCTGCTCGACGTACGGCGTGCGGTCGAAGTACGAGGACGAGACCGACAGGCCCTCCGGCCCGGGCTCGTCCGGGAAGGCCCAGCGGATCGGGTGGGTCACCGAGAACACCCAGCGGCTGCCGGGCCGCAGGACCCGCCGCACCTCGCGCATCGCCCGCACCGGTTCGGCCACGAACGGAATCGCCCCGTACGCGGAGCACGCCAGGTCGAAGGACTCGTCCCGGAAGGGCAGCGCCCCCACATCCGCCTGCACCAGCGCCACATCAGCCCGGTGGCCGGCGGCGGGGACCTTGTCGCCGATCCGGAGCGCGTGCTGCAGCTGGCGGTGCGAGAGGTCGATGGCCACGGGCCGGGCGCCTTGAGCGGCGAGCCAGCGCGAGCACTGTGCCGCGCCCGCGCCGATCTCGAGCACGTCCAGCCCCTTGAGCTCGTCCGCCGGCCCGAGCAGCCCCGCGTCCTCCTCGTCGAGACCTTCCGGACCCCACACGAAGCGGTCGTCCCCCAGAAAGGCGCCGTGCTCCCGCTGGTAGTCGTCAGCGTTGCGATCCCACCAGCCGCGGCTCGCCCGGCTGCTCTCCGACTCCGACGCGTTACGCCGAGTGGCCTCAGGTTCGTCCTCTTGGTTCATGGCGCCTGTCGTCGTAGTCTTCCCCCGGTCCTGTAGCTGCGTCAGCGCAGCGCGGCCCTGGTGGCCGTGCAGAACGCGCGTTTTGCCAGGTGTTGGGGCGTTCGCCCCAGGTGTGCTCTTCGCGCATTGACCATGCCCGGCTGCCCCCGTATGCTACAAGTTGCGCTGCGGGCCTGCGCGCCTCGGACGGAGCAGGCTGCGCTCGCATCTGTTGTATGTCCCCTCGGTTGTCGAGGCGCGACTCCCACCTCGGGGTAGGTGACGCGTCTCCTTGGCTGTCCGGCTTCGGCGGTGCGATAAACGGGCTCTCGGCGTAGCAGTGCCTACGACACAATGTCCGTACCCGGAGCCCTTTCCCACATGACGAGCAGCACCGAGACCACCGCCACCAGCCCGCAGGTAGCGGTCAACGACATCGGTAACGAGGAAGCCTTCCTCGCCGCGATCGACGAGACGATCAAGTACTTCAATGACGGCGACATCGTCGACGGCGTCATCGTGAAGGTCGACCGGGACGAGGTCCTGCTCGACATCGGCTACAAGACCGAAGGCGTCATCCCCTCCCGTGAGCTTTCGATCAAGCACGACGTCGACCCGAACGAGGTCGTGGCCGTCGGCGACGAGATCGAGGCCCTTGTCCTCCAGAAGGAGGACAAGGAAGGCCGCCTGATCCTCTCGAAGAAGCGCGCCCAGTACGAGCGTGCCTGGGGCACCATCGAGAAGATCAAGGAAGAGGACGGGATCGTCACCGGCACCGTCATCGAGGTCGTCAAGGGTGGTCTCATCCTCGACATCGGCCTCCGCGGCTTCCTCCCCGCCTCCCTGGTGGAGATGCGTCGCGTCCGCGACCTCCAGCCCTACGTGGGCAAGGAGCTCGAGGCGAAGATCATCGAGCTGGACAAGAACCGCAACAACGTGGTCCTGTCCCGCCGCGCCTGGCTGGAGCAGACCCAGAGCGAGGTCCGCCAGACCTTCCTCACCACCCTCCAGAAGGGCCAGGTGCGCTCCGGCGTCGTCTCCTCGATCGTCAACTTCGGTGCCTTCGTGGACCTGGGTGGCGTCGACGGTCTCGTCCACGTCTCCGAGCTGTCCTGGAAGCACATCGACCACCCGTCCGAGGTCGTCGAGGTCGGCCAGGAGGTCACGGTCGAGGTCCTGGACGTCGACATGGACCGCGAGCGCGTGTCCCTGTCGCTCAAGGCGACCCAGGAAGACCCGTGGCAGCAGTTCGCCCGGACCCACCAGATCGGTCAGGTCGTCCCGGGTAAGGTCACCAAGCTCGTGCCGTTCGGTGCGTTCGTCCGCGTCGACGAGGGCATCGAGGGCCTGGTCCACATCTCCGAGCTGGCCGAGCGCCACGTGGAGATCCCGGAGCAGGTCGTCCAGGTCAACGACGAGATCTTCGTCAAGGTCATCGACATCGACCTCGAGCGCCGTCGCATCAGCCTCTCGCTGAAGCAGGCCAACGAGTCCTTCGGCCCGGACCCGATGGCGGTCGAGTTCGACCCGACCCTGTACGGCATGGCCGCGTCGTACGACGACCAGGGCAACTACATCTACCCCGAGGGCTTCGACCCGGAGGCCAACGACTGGCTGCCCGGCTACGAGAAGCAGCGCGAGGAGTGGGAGCGCCAGTACGCCGAGGCGCAGGCCCGCTTCGAGCAGCACCAGCAGCAGGTCGTCAAGTCCCGCGAGGCCGACGCCCAGGCTGCGGCCGAGGCCGGCCAGGCCGCTCCGCAGGCCCCGGCCGGCGGCGGCTCGTACTCTTCGGAGTCGACGGACAACTCCGGCGCCCTGGCGTCGGACGAGGCGCTCGCCGCGCTGCGTGAGAAGCTGGCGGGCGGCCAGAGCTGACAATGCTCTGACCTCCGCGGTCTCCGCTCCGGCACACGCCGGCTGAGCTGACAGTAAGGCCCGCTCCCCTGGGGGGCGGGCCTTACGCGTGCTCGATGCCGATGCGTTTCTTGTTGTGCGCGGTGTCGTGCTCCCTGGCGGGAATGCCCATGACAGGGCAGGGCGTTGGCGAAAGGGACACAGGGAGGACGTTCACGGTGCAGGATCCGCAGGGTTTGTACGAGTGGGAGCCGAACGGGCTCGCGACTGTCGATGCGATCAACAGCGATGACTCGGCCGGACTGGTGCTTCTGTACCACTTCGACGGCTACATCGATGCCGGGGACACCGGCGAGCAGATCGTGGAGCAGCTCCTGTACGGCGGGCTGCAGCGCCAGACGGTCGCCCGCTTCGACGTAGACCGGCTCATCGACTACCGGGCCCGCCGCCCGCTGCTCACCTTCCGGCGCGACCGCTGGACCGCGTACGACGCGCCCAAGCTCGAGGTCCATCTCGTCCACGACGCCACATCCGCTCCGTTCCTGCTGCTCGCCGGGCCCGAGCCGGACGTGGAGTGGGAGCGCTTCGCCGCCGCCGTACGCCAGATCGTCGAGCGGCTCCGCGTCCGCTTGGCCGTGAACTTCCACGGCATCCCCATGGGCGTCCCCCACACCCGCCCGGTCGGCATCACCCCGCACGGCAACCGTCTCGACCTCATGTCCGGCTACCGGAGCGTCTTCGAGGAGGCGCAGGTGCCCGGCAGCGCCGAGTCCCTCGTCGAGTTCCGGCTGGCCGAGGCCGGCCACGACGTGCTGGGTGTCGCCGCGCACGTGCCGCACTACATCGCGCGCTCGCCGTACCCCGACGCCGCGCTCACCGTCCTGGGAGCGATCACGGCGGCGACGGGCCTGGTCCTGCCGGGCGTCGCCCACGCCCTCCGAACGGAGGCGCACCGCACCCAGACCGAGATCGACCGGCAGATCGAGGAGGGCGAGGAGGAGCTGACCGCGCTCGTACGGGGGCTGGAGAACCAGTACGATGCCGCGGCCGGCGCCGAGACCCGCAGGAGCTTGATCGCCGAAGCGGTGGAACTGCCGTCGGCTGACGATCTGGCGCGCGATGTCGAGCGCTTCCTGGCGGAACGTGAGGGCGAGAGCCCCTGAGGGGCTGAGCCGACCGGCTGCCGTGTCGGCCTCATCAGGTAACTTGGCGTTGTTCCTCGCCTGGGCGGGCCCTCGCCCGGGCGGGGTGAGCCGGTGGCCTGACCGGCGGTATCGGTGCTGGTGAGGGCCCCGCACAAGGCGGGGTGACCGAGCGAGGGGAGGCGGGGGCCATGCTCTCCGTGGGCCTGACGGGCGGCATCGGAGCCGGCAAGAGCGAGGTGTCCAGGCTGCTCGCGTCGTACGGCGCGGTGATCGTGGACGCGGACAAGATCGCCCGGGAGGTTGTGGAGCCGGGGACTCCGGGACTGGCGGCCGTGGTCGCCGAGTTCGGCCCCGACGTCCTGACCGAGGACGGCCGGCTGGACCGCCCGAAGCTCGGCGCCATCGTCTTCGGTGACCCGGACCGGCTGCAGGCACTGAACGCGATCATTCACCCGCTCGTACGGGACCGCTCCGCCGAGCTGGTCGAGTCGGCGGGCGAGGACGCGATCGTGGTCCAGGACGTACCGCTGCTCACCGAGAACGGCCTGGGGCCGCTGTACGAGGTGGTGGTCGTCGTGGACGCGGCTCCGGAGACCCAGCTCGACCGGCTGGTACGGCTGCGGGGCATGGCCGCCGAGGAGGCCCGTGCCCGTATGGCGGCGCAGGCGACGCGGGAGCAGCGCCTGGAGATCGCCGACCTGGTGATCGACAACGACGGCCCGCTGGAGGCGCTGGAACCGCAGGTCAGGAAGGTGTGGGAGGAGCTGCGGGAGCGGGCGGCGGAGCGAGCCTGACGGTCTGGCCAGGCCGCCGAGGGACTGAGCCGGGGCAGTACGCCGCCCGGCTTGGCTCCCCACGACTGTGAGCCCTCCCAGCCGCCGGGCGCGCGGCGGAGGCATGATCGGGGCGCCGGGGGGAATAGGCGCACCCAACGCGACGTTGCATGCAACCGTCCGGCCCCACCGGCCCGGACAGGTCGTTGTGTGCCCACCTGAAGGAGGCGGCACATGCCCGAGCGCACGCCCGAGACCAACGTCATCGCCTTCCGCGCCGCGGAGCAGCTGCTGGACGCCCGCGACCCGCGGGGCGCGATCAAGCTGCTCGACTCGGTCATCGCCGCCCACCCGGAGAGCAGAGCGGCTCGTCTGCTGCGTGCGCGCGCCTACTTCTTGGCCGCCCAACTCCGCTCGGCGGAGCGCGAATTCCAGCACATCGTCGACCACGAGCCGGACAACGCCTTCGCCCACTTCGCCCTGGGCCGTACGCTCGAGCGCGCCAACCGCTCGCATGAGGCGCTGCGCCACTTCCGCCTGGCCGCGGCCCTGGACCCGCGCCCGGACTACGTCGAAGCGGCCCGCTTCGGCGAGATCGCCTGACGAACGCCGCTCCACTCCGCCGCCATGGCGTGGGGGCCCTCTGACCGCGGTGCATCCCGTCAGTTCTGCGTGGAGTTGATGAGCGGCTCGAGGAAAGGGCTCGGCGTGCCGTGCCAGAAGATGGCGAGACTGTCGCGGGAGCGGGTGGCGGCGACGAAGAGCAGCGAGCGCGCGCGCTGCACTTCCCGTCGGTGACGCGCCGGGTCCGACCGTCGCAGCTCGTTCACCGCGGCGCGAGGGACCAGGCCGTCGCTCACCGCGGCGATGATCATGCGCTGGTACTCCAGGCCCTTGAACCGGAACATCGTGCCGATGTGGACGCCGCATGAACCCCGCGGGCCTTAGGGGCCGATCTCGGTAGGGGGCGGGCCTGCCTGGGACAGCCGGCAGCCGAGCCTGCCCGTCAGGCGGTGAATCCTCCGTCGACCGTGATCGCCACTCCGGTGATGTACCCACCATCCGCGCTTGCCAGATGGGCGACGGTGGCTGCGATCTCCGCCGCCTCCGCATAGCGGCCCAGTGCGGTGAAGCCGGCGATCGCCGCGGCGTTCGGACCGTCGGCGGGGTTGGCGTCCGTGTCGGTGGGACCGGGGTGCACGAGATTGACGGTGATGCCGCGCGGGCCGAGCTCCCGGGCCAGGCCCTTGGTCATCCCGACGAGGGCGGTCTTGCTCATCGAGTACAGCGCGAAGCCAGAGAAGACCGCGCGCTCGGCCATATTGCTGCCGATGCTGACGATGCGGCCGCCCTGGCCCATGTGGCGCGCAGCGGCCTGGGAGGCCACGAACGGAGCCCGGACGTTCACCGCCAGAGTGCGGTCGATCTCCTCCGCCCCCATGTCCTCCAGCGGTCCGACGAGGAAGACCCCGGCGTTGTTGACCAGGACGTCCAGCCTGCCGAACGTCTCGGCGGTCTCGTCCACGGCCGCCGCCAGAGCCCCGGGAACCGCACTGTCGGCCTGGATGGCCAGCGCCCGGCGACCAACGGTTTTGATCTGCCCCACGATCCGGGCGGCACGCTCCACGCTGCTCTCATACGTCAAGGCCACGTCCGCACCCTCTTCGGCCAGCCGCAGCGCCACGGCAGCACCGATGCCCCGGCTTCCGCCGGTCACCAAGGCCACATTTCCTTCGAGTCGGTTCATGGCGTCGAGCATCGTGGAGACTGCCGCTGGATGCTGGCGAAAATCGGACCTCGCGGTGGGTCTACCGCGTCCAGGGCAGAAGCGGGGAGGAGTACGAGGGCCGGCGTCCGCAGGGTTGTCAACGCATTGGTCGAACCGCTGGACAACAAAGGAAAGCTGGTCCCCTACACCCATCCTGCGGGCGTACTCCGAATCCGAGTCGCCATAGCAGGCTCGGCGCGTCCCACGGAGGGGGCGACGCCGGCGCCGCTCCTCCGGCGAGGCGAAGGCGTAGCGCCGGCTGGAGAGGCCAGGCCGGGCCCCCGGCCCTCCGTGCTGCTGTTGTTGGCTTGTTACACGCTGCGGTAGACGGCGTCGATGCCGGGCAGCCTCTCGGTCGAAGTGGAAGCTGAGCGTGGCCATGGGCCCCCTGTGGATGCCGCTGTCCCTACGGGCAAACATCCTTTTCTCGTGTTGCTTGATTCTCTCGTAGTTCGCAGAAAAGCAAGGGGGTTGGCCTGTTCCTCGTGGACCGCTGCTTGTTGCGGAGAGGATCAGCCGCGGCGTGAGGTGGTTTTGCGGTAGCCGAAGGGGCCGGGGAGGTCCATGGAGGTCGTCTTGCGGCCGGTGGAGGAGTAGGTGCGCTTGGCGTCGCCCTTTCCGAGCGTGACGGAGACGGACTTGCGGTTGATGTTGAGCCGGACGCCGGGCAATACGCGGAAGCTCTTGCGGAAGGTAACGGGCACGGGATCTCCTTTCGTTGCCTCTTCGCCTTCCCCGCACGCGGGTTGGTACGCGGCCCGGACGTGAGTAATGGCTCCACCAGCGGTGCTGCCGTGTGTCGGCGATCCTGTTCCGTTCGTTGGACGCCATCGCTTGGGCGATCCACCAAAGCGGAATCGAAGCCGCATGCGGCTCGGGGGTGGGAGACGGCAGGCACCTAGCGAAGCTGCTGGAGATCTGCGACGAAGTCCGTGTAGGACTGGTTGCTGCCGACCGGACCGTTCAACAGCCCTCTCTCCTGAGCCGCGCGTGCGATGGGAGGGCCATCGCTCTCCCGGTATTTCGGATTGCCGAGCTTCGTTTGTAAGAGCTCCTTGGGGTCGCGCAGCAGTCCCGTGTTTCGGCCGGCCAGTCCCGGAGGGACGCGCCAGCCGGGACGTACGGAGGCGAAGGCTTCAGGGAACAGGAGCAGCCACGCTTCAGTCTCCCAGGCCGGAAGCGCCAGACACGTGGCACAGCCGACGGCCTTAGCCAGTTCACTGGATATGGCTTGCCGGACCTTGACGTAGTGCGGCCCGGTAACGGCGTCGAGATCCTCGTGAACGACAAGAGCCGTCAGTGCCGCGTCATCGCGTTTCGCGCGCGCACGCGCCTTGCCGACAAGGACTCCGACGCGCTGCCGAAGTGTGGCGTCGGTTGCCGACTTCAGCCTCACAGGGTCGCGGATCTCCACGATGGCACCCTGCAGATCGGGGCATAACCCGCGTATCAGTATCGAGACGATCTTGCGGTCATTGGTGTCCTCGCCCGCCACGACCACGACGGAACGGGAGGTCTGTGCCCCCTTGGCCTTCGAACCCTTTGCGTGACCGCTCAAGAGATCTCACCGCCGAGCGCGCCCGAGAACCACAATTCGCCCAAGGGCAGGTCCTCACTCTCGTCAACGATCTCCCGAACCCGCTCGGTGGTGATAGCGGGAATCACCGACGCCCCGGAGCTGTCCCGCTCACAGACCACGAACTCCTCCGGCCGTAAACGGTCCACCAGCGCCGGCGAATGGGTGGCCACGAGGAACTGACTGCGTTCGCTCGCTTCTCTCAGCCGCTCCACCAGGAGCTCCAGGGCCTGAGGATGCAGACCGTGGTCTATCTCCTCGACACAAGTCAGCGCCGGCGGGTCGGGGTCATACAGCAAGGCGAGGAGTCCCAAGAGCCGCACTGTGCCATACGAGGCATCACGCAGAGGGGTCGGTCGGCGCAGGCCCCGCTCGTTCAGCTCGACAACGAGATCCCCGACGTGTCCCACTTGAGAGAACTGAATGTGCTCCAGTTGCGGGAGAACGGTTCGAGCGTCGTCCAGCAGCCGTTCCCAAAGGTCCTCGTGGCGCTGCAGCGAAACGAGGAAATTCGCCAGGTTGCTCGCATCGGATGCCAACGGAGCCCAGTTGGAGGAGAGGCGCGACGGCAGTCGCGCTGAATCAACCTTTACGTCGAAGACCCGGAAGGAGGACAGCCGTTGGGCGACATTCGCCACTTCGGAGCCACCGGCATGGGCCGCCAGTCGCGGCAGTGTTGATAGGCCGCTGCTCAGTCTCTGCAGTCCGATCTGACTCTGCCGCGGCTCCTGACCGGTCCGGGTGTCCTCCACCGTCGCACGCTGGCCCGAAATCTTGATGCGTCGTCCCCGGCCCTGAGTGCGCTTGAACTGGAAGCTCTCCTCGCGCGAGAGGGTGTACTCGGCCTTTCCCCGCGAGGATGCCCGACGACGCACCGTCAACTCGTACTCGTCCGGAGCCCTGAGGCTTGCATGCGAGGTCCAGACCGCTTTGAGATTGATCCGCAGACTGCTGGGCGGACGATCGCCACCCCAGAACGAGACTTCGTCGAATCCACCGCGTGCGGTCAGAGCAGGTTCGAGGTCCGTGCGAATGATGTCGGCGAGGAAGTCGAAGACCTTGAGCACATTGGACTTGCCCACGCCATTCGGTCCCACGAGTACCGTGAGGTTGCCGAGAGGCAGGGAGATCTTCCGCAGGCTGCGGAAGTTCTCCACGTCGAGCTGGAGCAGTCGGCCGGTCATGGCGTGCAGCCTATCGGTGCGGGCCCGAAGGCCGATTGGTGATCCCGGCGCGCGCCGCCGTCGGTGAGCCGCCGCGTCTCGGCTCCTCGCAGCCCACATCGTCTCGACTCGGGGCCGAGGGCAGTGCCGTCTTGACGGAGCGAGTGGTCACCGGGGGTGGAGGGGGCGGTCACCGAGCGTCCTTGATCATAAAGAGACCATGCCACGCCGTACTGACAGTGCAGGCTGCGCCGGTTTGCGCCGCAACCGCACGCCGGGCGCCGCGGCCGGGCCCGCCCAGCCTTGTCTGCCCAACGCATCCCCTGCGTAGGGCCGGAGCGGCGCGGAGGGGGCACTCGCCGCGGCGAACGGTCATCGGCGCGGGAGCGTGGTGTCGAGTTCGGCCCATACCGTTTTGCCGACGGGGACGCGGTCGGTGACGCCCCAGCGGGTGGCGAGTGCTTCGACGAGCAGCAGGCCGCGGCCGGACTCCGGCGGAGGGACCGCGAACGGTTCGGTGAACGCGGGGATCGGGGCCGGGCGGACGGGCCATGATTCGCCGCGTGCGTCGGACACCTCGATACGGATCGTGGCGGGCGGGGTGGTGGCCCGGGTGACGGCGAGGCGGAGGGCGAAGTCGCGGCCCGGTACGTGGCCGTGGCGTACGGCGTTGGCGGCCAGCTCGCCGACGAGCAGCGCGGCGGTCTGCGAGTCCTCGCCGTCGTACGGGTACCCCCAGTCGTCCAGCCGCTGCACGGCGAGCCGGCGGGCGAGGCGCGCTCCGCGCGTCGTGGAGGTGAACTGCATCCGGAACTCGGGGCGGGTGGGGGCCGGTTGGCTGCCGTGGGGGCGGTAGAGGACGGTGCCGGGGGCGGCGATGGCGCAGGTGGGGGCGTGTTCGGGGCTGGGGTGCGGGCGCGCGTGGGGGGTGGGGTGGAGTGGTGGCGGAGGGGGCGAGTCTCGCGGTTCGGGCGTCGAGTGGAGGGGACGTTGGGGGAGCGGCGGGCGGGAGCCGGTGGGAGCGGGCAATTCCGCCTGGTGGGGGCGGGGTTGAGCGGTTGGCTCGGTCGGGGGAATTTCGGACTGCATGCCCACAACGATCTTCGGCTGTCCCTAGCCTGACCATGACCGCCGGGCGTACGCGGCCAGTTGTACGTGTCTGTAGGCGACGGGTACGAGCCGTTGTCCGTGACGCTGGACCCGGCGGGCGAGTTGATACGCGGTGCGGTGTTTCGGGGCGGTGGTAGCGGTGGGCCAGAACAACAACGACGCGGGGACGGCGACCCTCAAGTACTTCGGCAGCCAGATGAAGCTGTTCCGCGGCCGGGCGGGCCTGTCGCGGGCGGAGTTGGGGTCGAGGGTCGGTTACTCGGAGGCGACGGTCGCGAGCGTGGAGCAGGGGCGGCGGATCCCGCAACAGGAGTTCATCGATCAGGTGGATGAGGTGCTGGGGGCGGGAGGTGTGCTGCGGGCGGGGGCGCCGTTCGTCGGCTTCGCGACCGGGCAGCCGATCACGGACTGACCCACCAACGACGGCGCCCCGCCACCGGCTTGCGGGCCGGTGGCGGGGCGCCGTGCTGTTTGCGTCCGCTCGCCCCAGTCACTGCGTCGCTACCGCGAGTAAGTGGCCCTGATCACGGCCGTGGTGGCTTCAGAGCTGAGGGTGAAGAGGCCAGGCTGGTCAAGCAAAGAGGCGGCCCGCTTCGGCGAGAGCGCGTGACGAACGCCGCTCCCACTCCGCCGTCCCCGCTTGCCTCGCCTCATCCGGCCTGCCGGGGGACGGAGTTGATGAGCGGCTCGAGGAAGGGGCTCGGAGTGCCATGCCAGAAGATGGCGAGGCTGTCGCGGGAACGGGTGGCGGCGACGAAGAGCAGGGAGCGCGCCCGCTGCATTTCGCGTCGGTGACGCACCGGGTCCGACCGTCGCAGCTGGTTCACAGCGGCGCGGGGGACCAGGCCATCGCTCACACCAGCGATGATCATGCGCTGGTACTCCAGGCCCTTGAACCGGAACATCGTGCCGATGTGGACGCCGCCCGAACCCCGCGGGCCTTCGGGGCCGATCTCGGTTGCCTTGATCCCGGATTCGGCAAGGGTGAAGGCGATCTGGCCGGCCATGTCGTTGGTCGGCACGCAGATGGCGATTTGTTCGTGGGGGATGTCGGCCCAAGAAGCGATGCGCTCGGCGATGGCCTCCCGTTCGTCGTCCCAATCGGCCGTCGGGTGAAGCTCGGGGAGACTGCCGCTGAGCACCGAGCGGTATCCGGCGAGGTTTTCGTCGTTGCCGTCGAGGTCGTCATAGCTCTCGCCGCTCAGGAGGCCGAGGGCCGATCCGAGAATCTGGCGAGTGGTGCGGTAGCTCAGTGTCAGCTTGGCGGAGCGGCCGCGGATGTTGAGGCCCAGGCTGCTGAGTGTCACATGGTTGTTGTAGATGCGCTGGTGGGTGTCGCCCACCAGGAACAGGTCGTTCCGGCCGCGGGCCGTCATCGCCCGCAGCATCTTCCAGTGCGCGGCGTTCAGGTCCTGCGCCTCGTCGACGACGATGTGCCGGTACGGGTACCGCATCCAGCCGCCGGAGCCGGCCTGAAGATGAATGTTGTCCAGGCCTCCCGCATCCTCGCGCTGCTTGTCGATGGCTTGCATACGCCGTTCGCGTTCCATCTCCAGGCGAGCGGCTCGCTCCGCGACCTGACGCCAGGTCTGCTTGCCGAGCCGGTCCAGGCGCTGGGTGAAGCGCTCGGCGAGCTGCCAGATGTCCGCCCGTTCGGTGCGGCTGATGCTTCTGCCGCGGCCGGCTCTGCGGGCCCGGAAGTACTCCGTACGGGAGGCGATCGCCTGGCCGAGGATGATCTGTGACCACTCGTCATGGAGGAATTGCGGATCCCAGGTGTCCGAGCCGAGTTCGTCGAGCAGGGACCGCCATTCGCGCAGGGCCTGGTTGTCGTCGATGATCTGCTTCGCGTTGCCCGGCTCGGCCTGCCGCACCGTACGCAGGGCGAGTTGGTCCACATGCGTGATTTCGACGCGGGACAGGAGGGCTTCGCCGCCGAGTCCGAGCAGGCGGGAGCGGAGGTCGGCGGCCAGATTCTTGTTGAAGGTGGTGAGGAGCACCGGCTTGTCGTGGCCGGGGGGCAGCTGGTCCACCAAATGCCGGACCCGGTGCAGGGCGACGATCGTCTTGCCGGTGCCCGGGCCGCCGCCGACGCGGGCGGGCCCCGAGTAGTCGCGGTCGACCAGCTTGCACTGGGTGGGGTGCAAAAAGACCTTCCAGCGGCCGAAATCGCCGCTCTCCAGCGCCTCGCGCAGCGCGTCGTCCGTGGTGGTGACCACAGTCGCCGGGCGTTCGGCAGCGGCCCGGTAGTCCTCGGTGTCGACCGGTTCCGGTGCGGCTACGGGTGCGGTGACCTGATCGAGGACCTCGTCGTACGAGGCACCGTCGAAGAGGGCGAGGAGGACTTCGGCGGTGAGTTGCGGGGCGTACTCGGTCAGGCCGAGCAGTTGTTCCTCGGTGGTGAGGGTACGGATGACGGGGACCAGCGGTTCGGCGACGCCCAGGTCGATGAGTTGCCGGTCGGAGAAGCGGGCGAACAGCGTCTTGGCCTCTGACGGCGCGATGGGCTCCGCCCGCTGGGGGGCCGCTGCCGGCGGAGCGGGCAGCACCCGCCCCAGGATGCTGTCCTCCACGACCTGCAGATCGACATATTCGATGCCGCCGGTGATCTGGTTGATGCCGTACGCGAGCCGGTCGAGGTTCTCGTAGACCTGTTTGCGGTGCTTCACCGAGACGATCAGCCAGTCGCCGTCGTCGAGGTGGAGCAGCAGCGCGCGGTACTCGTCGTTGACCCGTGCGGACCACAGTCGGCTGTCGCCCTTGAGCTGCTTCAGCTGGAGCCCGGTCGCCTTCGGGTTCCCCTTGAACTTGTGCTGGAAGTCGTAGACCGCCCCCTTGACCGATCGGGGGAGCTTCAGGATTTCCTTGTCCGCCTTGTCGAGCAGACGCAGGGTCACGCTCGAGTTCTTCATCGCCGCTGCTCCCCGAGGGTTGTCGTGCTGCACTGCTGATCACGATGCGCGGCGGGGCCGGATGGTTGTACGCCGAGCAGGCTCGCCAGCTCCTCAGCGGTCCAATCGGCAGCGGGCCGGACCTCCCAGCCGGCGGCACCGAACGCCTTGTCGCGGTCCTCCGCCTCGTAGTCCGCCTCCTCTCCCTCCGGGCGGTGCGCGAGAACGACGCCGATACGGGCCGTCGGCCAGGCGAGCTCTGCCATCCAACCGTGGTCGTCGAGCTCGAAACCATCGGCCGGCGCGCGGACGCCCAGGTCGGCCAAGGCCTTCGAGAGCGCGAGAAGACCGGGCTCGTCCGGGTCGAGGTACTCCAGGACCCGGTCCCAGGCCGGGTCGCAAGCGGGTGCCGAAGGAGCCGCCGTCTCGGCGGTGGCGGCCGGCTCCGGGAGGGGCGGCCGCAAGGTGTACTCCATCACCGACGCCGAGACCGGCTCTTCGCCGGGGCCTGCGCAGGCTTCCTCCTGCGGCACGGCCAGGCGAGCGGAGGTGAGCCACCCCGCGCCGCCCGCAACCGCCAGTTCCTCGGGGGAGAAGCCGGCCAGGCCACTGGTCGTCAGCTGGGCGCTGTCGCCGCCGCCGTGTTCGAGGAACTGAAGCAGGTTGCTCCAGTACAGCCAGGACTGCCAGCGGCGTCGGTGCGCCGTCTCGTCGCGGGTGATCGCGGCCGTGCTGTCGTCGAGGACGGTGACAGCTGTCCATGCCGGGGGTTTGTGACGGCCGTCCGCCGCAGCCGTGAGCCGTCCGCCGGAGGCGTCAACGGCGGTCAGCACCTGGATCGGTCCCTGTGGGCCCGTCCCTGTGGGGGACTCGCCCCGGAGAGCGGCGCGGATGTGCTCGGCGACCTGTCCGGCCGCCGGTGCGGCACCACGCGCGCCCGCCCCGGTCAGGCCCGCGACGGCGGCTTCCGCGCGCCACAGCCAGCGGTCGGCGTCCGGGTCCCGAAGGTAGGCGATGAGCAGGTCCGCAGGGTTGATCCACATCGTCTCGGCCAGCTCACCGGGCATGCCACGCCGTACCTTCGCATAGTAGGAGCGGGCCTTGGCCTGAGCTTCCCTGCCATACGGCTCCCAGGCCGGAGAGGCAGGGCCCGAGGTCGCGTACCCGGCCTGGCGGACCCGCCTCTGCCACTCCTTGACGTCGCCATAGGCGAGCTGGAAGACCCGCAGGCCGGCGGCGCGCAGCCGGGTGCGCTTGGCCGCGTCGTCGGCGAGCCGGTTGTGCCGGGCACTCGCGTGGAACTCGTAACCGTCGAGGTAGAGGGCCAGTCGTCGGCAGGGTGCGTCGAGACGTTCGAAGAGCACGTCGGGCCGGGTACCGTCGAGCACGCGCTGCTGGGACACCCGCCAGCTGAGGGTCTTCCCATCGGCGGCGGTCAGCCGGAGATCGAGAGAGTACGTACCGGCGGTGGTGGTGTACGCGTCGGCACTGGCTCTCGACTCGGGCTGCTGGGCCCACTCCTGCAGAGTGTCGATGTACATCAGCTCGAGATCGCTCTCGGTCTGCCGTTCCAGCGGGATGTGACGGGCCGAGGCGACCGCGGAGGTCTGCCATGCCTCACCGCTCTCGCCGAGCAACTCCGCCAGCATCCACCGCACTTCATTGCGGCTGACCTTGTCGTAGTCGGCCGCCGGCACCCGGCGCAGCAGGCATCGATGGCAGCCGTCCAGGCCCTTCTGGATGCACGGGCAGCTCTCGATGACGTGACGGGCCGCGAGCAGGACCTCCCGGAAACCGTCCGCGCCGGCGAGCCGGTGCAGATAACCGGTGCCGCCGGGCAGCCGGTCATAGACGACGAGGAAGCGGCGGGGCCAGTCGGAGTGGCCGCCGTCCGGCATCGACGCGGGAGCTATGTCGATGTGGTCGGGGTCTCCGCCGTAGCGCGCGGCTATGCCGGTGAACATCGCCGCGGTGAACGAAGCCAGGCGCTCCTTGGCCCGGGCGACGGACGCGGGCAGCAAGATGCGCACGGCTTCGGTGACCAGCTCGTGGGCGAGCAGCAGCGGCACGTCCTCGCCTCTGCCCTGGCCGGTGGTGCTCATCGACGTGGTCCTGCGGCGAGGACACCACAGCAGATGGTGGGCACTGGCTCTCGTGCTGGCGGCAAGGGACTCGGTGAGCGCGTCCTGCGGGCGGTCGGCGACAGGATGGCCGTCCGCGGTGGCGCCGCCACAACTGGTACAGACGTAAAAGGGATTGAGCCGGACGTCGTCTCCGGCGATCGGGACGGTGCTGCTGCCATCCTGGCGGTCCAGGCCGAGGTTGAGCGTTCTGACCACGGCACGGCGGGTGAAGTCGACGCCGAACACGGCGGTGTCGTGCCGCCACGATCCCGGAGCCAGGTGAACCGGGTCGATGTCGACGGTGGTCAGCATCGCGTAGCGCCTGCTGTCCCGCTCGTCCTTGTCATCGCGCACCCGGGCGTCGTCGCGCTTGTCGCGGGCGATGACCCGCTTCGGTTCCAGTACGCGCTGCACACAGCCGGCGTCCGCGATCTCCCGGCCCGCGCACCGCGGGCACGGGGAGGTGTCGGCCAGGGCATTCTCCGTGCGCGCATAGCCGCAGGCCGGGCACAGGCGCCACACGGACCAGGCACGGCGCTCGGGGCTCCCGATGTCCAGGGCGCGCACGACGTGCTTGTAGCCATTGACGTAGAAGCTGTTTCCGGGGGCCAGCTCGGACAGGGCCGGTTTGCGCGAACGCTCGTAGTCGCGCACCTCGCTGCGGTAGGTCTTCCCCGCGCCTGCCTCCTCGGCGCCGTCCGGTTCCGCCGTCCAGTAGAGGGTGGCTTCGAGCTGTGTGGTGGTGTCGGCAAGGCTGTAGTTGGGGAGCAGGCCCAGTTCGACCAGGGCTCCGTGGGCGCTTGCCTGGCCCAGGTCGCGCAGCAGATCTCCCGTGGCGCGGCGCTCGGCCAGCAACTCCCTGCGCTCCGCGTTCTGTTCCGGATCGGTGCGTACCAAACCGTCCACGGCCTTGTCGATCGCCGCGATCCGCCGTCGCAGCTCCTCGCGCCGTCCGGTCCACTCCTCCTCGGCCTCCTGCACCGCCCGTGCGATCCCGCCCGTCGCGTAAGCCCGCAGCTCCTCGGCGGCATGCTCCGAGACACCGGCCTCCTCGGTGCCCGCGACGGAGGGGACCAGCGCGAGGAAACCTTCCGCCAGCTTGCCATCGTGGGTGAGCGCCGCGTCCGCCAGGTCCTGGCACCATCCGCTCGTCCCGAACAACGCCGACGCCAGGCGGGGTGCGGGCTGAAGCCGCTCACCGTCTGCCGTCGTCAGCCGGCCACGGGCGGCGAGGTCGAGCAGATGCGCCAGGTACTGGCGGCGCAGGATCTCGACGGCCGACAGGTAGCAGCCGGGCGGCACGATGGCTCCGGCGATCATCTCCCGCGGCTCGTCCAGGTAGTACAGGTCACGGGCCCGGCGGCCACCGAAGGCGACGACCAGGGCGTTGCCCGTCTTACGGCCCGCGCGCCCGGCCCGCTGGACGTAGTTCGCCGGTCCCTTGGGGAGCGAGCCGAGGAGCACGGCGGACAGGTCGCCGATGTCGATGCCCAACTCCAGGGTGGGCGTGCAGGACAGCACGTTGGGATCGGTGTAGTGGGTCCCGGCCCGGAAGGTCCGCTCGACGCGCTCCCGTTGCGGACGGGTCAGCATGCCCGTGTGCTCGGCGGTGACGACCCGGAAGGTGCCGCCCGTGAGGTAGAGGTGCCGGTAGTAGTCGTCGCGGTAGTCGCGGGGGCGGGTGCCACCGAAACCCGACGTGCTGCTGCCGGAGGAGGACATACCGGCCTGCGGAGGCGTCAACCGTCCGGCGCACCGGTACCGCGGGCACGGGTGCCCGTACCAGCGGGTGCGCCGCTCGGGGTGGACGACCTGCTGCCAGCCGCAGAGCTCGCAGCTCACGAACGCCTTGTTCACGGCGTCGTCGTGCAGCAGCCGCACCGCGATGTGCCCGGGCTGCAAGCCGTACACCCGGGTCGTACGATCCTGGGCGGTACGCACCGCGAGGACGCCCTCGTCGGCCAGCACGGACAGCAGGCGCCGCAGGTACTCCGTGGCGCCTGCCGCGTCCAGTCCGAGGCAACGCCGTGTCCAGTCCTGGTACCAGCCCAGCCGGCCGGTGGTCGTGTCGAAAGCCGACCTTTCCTTCTGCCCGTCCAGCAGGAAGCGGGGCGGGGCGATGCCGTCGGGGAAGGCGGGCATGCCGTCGGGGCGGCCGCCCCAGATCTTGAACCGGGCCACCCCGGCATCCCTCATCCACGGCTCCAGCCACCGGTGACGGACGCCGCCGCGCTGCCTGATCCGCTCCAGCAGGCCGCGGACGAACGCCAGATACCGGTCCGGCGTCGGCAGTCCGCCGGAGGCCACCAGCTGCCCCGGCAACGACAGATGGAGATCCCTGGCCAAAGCGGTGATCCGCTCCGGATCCTCGACCGTCACCTCGGCCGTCGCCGTACGCGTCAGCTCCAGCGTCCGGCCCTGGCGAGACCTCAGCCCGAACTCCATCACCGTCGCGAAGGCCAGCCGCTCCCCGATCAGCTTCCACGTCCGCAGATCGCCGGTGCCGCGCCCCGACAACAGCCGGTCGACACCCGGCTCGTCGTGCAGATCCGGTGGCACCACGGCGGCCAGTGCCTGGGCGTCGTCCACGGAGTCCAGCACGTTTCCGATCAGATCGTTCAGGGGGAGGGGCTCTCCGGACTCCTCCAGGTTGTGCGCCAGCAACGACCGCAGGGAAAAGGTGTAGGAGCGGTTGGCGACATAGCCGGCGCGATGGGCGGCGTCCTGCGTGGAGTCGTTGAACAGCAGCGTCTTGCGCTCTTCCGGCACGAGCGCGATGTCGCCGCCCGTGAACAGCTGGGTCACCGAGGCGGCTGCCAGAGCCGCCAGCCGGGTACCGAGGAAGCGCATCGCGTTGTCGCTGCCACAGGCCGGGCAGCGGTCGTCCAGAGCCGCCCTGTCGGCGGTCTTGCTGTCGGTGATCGCCAGGGCGAACCAGGCGTCCTGCAACGCCGAGGCATCCTCCGCCACCGGGAGTCGGTAGGTCCCCTGAGCGCCGTCCAGCAGCAGAACGAAGGCGGCGTCCCCGCTTCCCCCGGAGGACGGCTTCGCTCCCGTCAACGCGTCCAGCGCCTCCTGGGCCTCGGCGGCAGTGGCCGCGACGAAGTAGCGAATACGCCGCTTGTCGCGGCCCAGCCCGGCCCGCCAGATCTTGTCCTGAGCCATCACCAGCTGCTGCGGATCAGCCTCCGGCGAGATCGCCGCCCAGCCCGAACGCCCGCAGTTACGGCAGTACACGGCCGGCAGATGGACCTCGGCCGGGCGCGGCGCGGTGTCCGTGCCCGGAATCGACTGGGCACGTCGTGAGTCCCGCACCGGCCAACCGCCCGAGGACCCGTCCTCGCCGTCACCGCTCGCGGGCGGAGCCGCGGCCAGTCCTGCCCGGCGCGCCGCCGTACGGTCGTCCTCGTACCAACGGAACTGCGGGGTCCGCCCCACCCCCCGCACTATGCGCCCCACCGGCCGCACCCACAGATGCGCTTCGATGTGCAGTAACGGGCGCGGCCGATGCTCGTCCGACTCCGGGTCCCGAGCCGCCGACAGCAGCGCGACGAACCGCGACAGCGCCTGCAGCGCGAGCCGCGGATTGTCCCGGGCCGCCCGGCCCCACGCCCAGCCGAACCGGCCCAACCGGTCCCGCAGTTCCCACTCGCCCAGCGGTTCCCCGTTCAGCAGGGACAGCACGCCTTGCGTGAAATCGTGCCGCTTGAGGAGCCGGCCGACCTGGAAGGCCGTCAGCCCGGACTTCCCCAGCAGCCTGGCCGCCAGCGTGTCGAGATCGAGCCGGTCGGGGCGCGCCTCGACACCCGGTCCGCCCGAGCAGGCGATGACCTCCTCCGGAGATGGCGGTTCCGGGAGGCTGTAGTCCACGGCGCCGGTGAACCGCTCCGGCGACATCCGCTCCTCGCCGATCACCGCATCCGGCGGGAACGGCATGCCGAAGACCTGGGCGGCCACTTCCAGCAGCCCGGTCGAGCCGCTCCCTTGGGCGGCTCCCGCACCCGGCCCGTCCTGACCCAGGGTCGCCGAGGTGGCCACCGGGCAGATCGCCCCCAGCGGACGACCCGGTTCACTCCGGCCGGTGGCCGCGGCCAACCGCCGCAGCAGCATCGCCACATCGGTGCCCTGCGCGCCGTCGTAGGTGTGGAACTCGTCGAGCACCACATACGCGATCTCGGCCCCCTGCCACAGCGGGCGGTCCTCGCCGCGCTGCAGCAGCAGGTCGAGCATCTTGTAGTTGGTGATCAGCACATCGGGGGGCGCAAGACGCATCTCCTCCCGCCGGGTCATCACCCGCCGGAAGTCGGTGTCCGGCCGGTCGCCGATGTAGAGCCCCGCCGTCACCCGGGCCAGCTCCGGCTGCGCCAGATACTCCCCGATACGACCCGCCTGGTCGGTCGCCAGGGCGTTCATCGGATACAGCAGTACGGCCTTCACCCCGCCGCGGCCCCGGGCCCGCTCCCGCCGGCAGTGATCCAGCACGGGGATGAGGAACGACTCGGTCTTCCCGGACCCGGTGCCGGTGGTGATCAGCGTGGGATATGCCGGCCCGTGCAGGGTGCTCAGACGCTCGAAGGCCTTGGCCTGGTGCCGGTAGGGAGCGAAGCCGGGCGCCCACTCGAGATGCTTGCGCCAGCTGTCATCAGCCCTGTGGAAGGGGGTACGGATCCGCAGATACGGCCCACGGAAGATGCCGCCCTCCGGATCTTCGAGGAACCGCTCCAGCGCGACCCTGGTGTCCTCGTCGGTGAGGGCGTACGTCGTCGTCAGGTACTGGGTCAAACTGCCCCGCAACTGCGCGGCGGCCAGCGTCGGCCTCATGATCGGTCCCCTCCCACCCCGTACCTGACCAGGACGGCGGATCACACCGTATAACGGACCACTGACAGCGGAACCCGGGGTTCACGGATTGGTTGGTGGCCGGACCTGCGGGGACGGGCCGCATGGTGGGCCCGTGCGGCGGCGGACGCTTCCAGGCTGCCGGTAGCCTGCGGACCGCGGTGATCCTCCGGCGAGTTCAGGACTCGTACTCCCGCAAGACTTCGATCATCTTCCGCAGTTTGTGGACGGCGTCCCGGGGGAGCGAGTCCGGGTTGAAGTGCATGACGTCGTTGCGGATCTTGCGGATCTCGTCCAGACGCGCGCGGAAGGAGTTGCGGTGGAGCGACCAGCCGAGCCGCTGCCAGAGCTCCTCGTTCTGAAGGACTCGCTGGTAGTCGCCGATCGACATGTCGTCGAAGGAGGTGATGCGTGTCCGGCCCGGATCGCAGAGGGAGATCACCTCCTCTGTGGTGAACGTACGGCTGATCGCCAAGCGGAGCCTCTGGTCGAGTTCGCCGATCAGGAAGAAGGGCGCGGCCATGTCGCCGTAGGCCTGCACGACGTCCGTAGACGTGACGATGCCGGAGATCTCGTTCTTCTCATTCCTGACGAAGACGAAGTCCGATTCCTTAAGCACCGGCAGGATGTCGATCAGATCGTGGTCGTAGGAGATCTCCGGAACTGAGGTGATGATGGCGTCGGAGAACCGGGCATTCGGGCTGGCGTTACGAGCCCGGGCGATGGACTCCCACGTGACCGCGCCGCGCAACGAGCGCGTGCCCACCTGCACGGCGAGTTGGGAGTAGCCGTTGAGGACCATCAAGGTGATGGCTTCCTCAAAGGTGGCGTCGGGTGCCACGCCCACGACGCCCCCCATCGCGGAGGGGAGATTGCCGACGGTCAGGCCCACCTCGGAGACCTCGTCGTCGGCCGAAGCGATGGAGGCGGAGGTCGAGACGGGGACGAGGACGGGCGCAGCGGCGGCTGCGGAAGCCGCTCCGGAACTGTGCGAGTCCTCCAAAACCGCTGCCACTTGCCGCCGTGAAGCGCTGTCCAGCTGCACGGTCGCATTCAGTGGTACCGCGTGAAAGCTGGGCAACGTGACCAGGCCGTGGTTGGCGAGATCGGCTTCGATGCGCCGATTGATCACCGTCCCCCGCGCCTTCGCGTCCCAGTGGGCGATCAGCTTGCGCACCGTCGTGTGGACAGGCCTGTTCGCATCGGCTCGGCGGCGGGCGTCCTTCAAGAACGCGTGGCGCTTGAGCTCCGGTGCCGACGCCTTCGCGGCTGTGCTGCCGCCGGGTGAGGAGCCAGTCGCCGCCTTGTCGAGGAGCTGCTGGCGCAGCGCGTCCAGTAGGGCTCCCGACGGTACGACGAACCAGGCGTTCCATCCGTCATACGGGCCTGCTCCCGCCGCCACCGCGGCGGCCCGGGAAGGCGACTTGAACTCTTGGCCGTCTGCCAGCCTTATGCTGCCGCTCTCTGTGACCTCCGCTGTGTGCTCCATGCCGCGCTTGGGCTGTGGGAACCGCAACTTCGCCCCGACGTCGATCAACTTTGCGTCGATGAGGTCGGAAAGTGTCACCCTTCGACCGTCGAGCAGGTAGGACGCCTTGGCGTTGCGTTCGGTGGGCACGTCGGTGGCGGACCTTTCGGTGGGGTGGCCCCGGACCGGGGGCGATGACGAGGCAACTGCTGGCCGAAGCTGCATGGTAGAGAGCCCGCGAGGTGCTACGCGGGGGTATCGCCAAACGCTGTAAGGACGCGCCCCTGCGCGTTCCGTTGAAGGTCCACGACACGACGGCCACGTGCGCCCGTCGTGTCAACGTGCGCCCCATTCAGCGCGCTTGGTGTTTCCTCACCCCTTTCCTACCGTCTGAACCGGGGGAAGTCCCGGTGCCCGATTGTCGTAAGGGCGCGGCCGGTGGTCCCAGTGTCCGCTCGGCAGGCCGCCTCCACCGAGCCTCGCGTGCACGGGAGGGGTGGGCGCTCGTGGGAGACGACTGGCTTCAGGCCCTGGTCGCGGATTTCGGGGCCGAGTGCAAGGCACGCCTGGGGACCGGCGAACCGGAGGCGGCGATACGTCGCCCCGTCGAAGCCCTCCTGGAAGCCGCGGGTGACCGCTGGCGGCTCCAACCGCGGCTTTACCCGGAAGTCCGTCGGCCGGAGCTCGGCATACGCCCGGATTACGCCGTGCAGACTGCTGGTCACATCACCGGCTACCTGGAACTGAAGAGCCCGTACAAGGACGATGTGACCCCCGGTGGCCTCAAAGGCCGGGACCGGAGGCAATGGGAACTCATGTGCCGGCTTCCCAACGTTCTCTACACCAACGGGCGCTCGTGGGTCCTCTACCAGGGCCAAACAGAGCCCGTCCGCATCGTCCATCTCGAAGGCGACCTCACCCGATCCGGCCGGAAGCTGCGCGCTCCCGGCCCCGACGGCGCCACGTTCGGCCGCTGCACAGACGGACGGGTCGCCCAATGTGGCTCCCGGGCTGCTCCAGCACCTCAGCAACTCCTTCGGAGGAATACTGGTGACCGCTGACGACCTGGCCGCCTATATCGCGGCGGTCACCGCCCACCCCGCGTTCACTCGCTGCTTCGCCGATGATCTGAACACGCCCGGCATCCGCGTCCCGCTCACTGCCGACCGGGCGCTGTGGGCGGAGGCGCTGCCGATCGGCAGGAGGCTGATCTGGGCGGCCACCTTCGGTGAACGCTTCGCCGACGAGCGGGATGGGCGGCCCGCAGGAGCGAGCGCGGTCTGGGAGGCCGCCGAGCCGCACGTCCAATACCTGACCCCCGTGGGCAGGGATGAGCTTCCCGGCCGCGTGGAATACGACTCCACACATCGCGTCATGCGGATAGGCAATGGGGCATTTGGCCCCGTGACCGAGCGCATGCGCGCCTACGACCTGGGTGGTCAGAACGTACTCGATGGATGGTTGAGCCGCCGGGGCAGCCGACGGTCCGGACGCCGCGGCAGCGAATTGGACCTGATCCGCCCTCAGCAGTGGCGGCCGGAAAAGAGCACCGAGCTACAGGAGGTCCTTGCCGTCCTGTGGCATCTCACCGAACTCGAGCCCGCCCAGGCCCGCCTGCTCGACAGCGTTCTGGCGTCTCCCCTGATCACCGTTGCCGAACTCCGCCGACGTCGTATCCTCGCAGTCGCCGAGCGTGAGACCAAGCCGCGCCCCGCCCCGGAAGCCGACGATGTGCTGCCGGGGCTTGGAAGAGGCGGACGGGCGGGAAGCCCACCCCGTACAACCCCTCTCCGTGGAGCGGGAGAAAGAACGCGCACCGGAACCGTGGCAGCGGAGGGGGCGACGCCTTCGCCGCTCCCCCGGCGAGGCGAAGGCGTAGCACCTGCCGGAGAGGCCAGGCCGGGCCCCCGGCCCCTCCGTGCTGCCGTTGGCCTGTTACACGCTGCTCGACGCCAGGCAGCCTCTCGGTCGAAGTGGAAGCTGAGCGTGGCCATGGACCCCTGTGGATGCGGCTGTCCCCGACGTGCTCGCCGCCCAACGCAAGGAACGCGCCCGCATCCGCAGCGAGAAAAGGCATCCGCTGGGGGGCGCCCCCTCGCAACCGCAGCCTGACCAAGCGCGGCAGCGGAGAACGTCAGACCCTCGTACTACGGGCGATGCGGTAGAGCACGTTCGGACGCAGTGGCCCTTCGGGCACTCGGCGATGTTCGAGCGGTCGCGCTGGAGGTCCTGCGGGAACGCAGGGCCGCCCTGGTCGCCGATCCGCTCTCAGCCACGGTGCAGGGAGTCGCCACCGTGAACAATGCAGAGAACGTCCGTGCATTGGAGCGACAGATCGCAGACCTTGACGTAGTCGAAGAGCAGGCCCCAAACACGGTGACTCCGGTCGCCCTGGCCCGACGGCGCACACGCTAGGTCGTCGCGCATTCGGCGTTCCCTGCCGCGGCCTTCGCGGAGCTGGCAGACTTATCGGCACGGACATGCAGGCCCGGCTCGAGGAGTTCCACCGGCTGCTGGACCGCGTCGACGAACTCCGCGATCAGCGGGACTACGAGGCTGCATGCATGAAGACGATCACGGGTGGCCAACGACGCGCTCGGCCGTAGCGCGATCGGCTCCTTCCCGCGCATGACCGAGGCTGCCGAGGCCCTGAAAGCCGACCCGGCCTGTGGCGGCTCGACATGAAGATCGCGGGGCGAGAACGGTTCGCCCTCCTATCGGCCAGGACCTCGCCCACGCCGTCGTTGCCGTGTGCCAGGGTACGGAGACAACCGATATCGTGCTCCTGTTCGTTGGGCGGGCCTGCCTGTACTGAGGCGAGTGGGCATGTGAGAGGGGAAGCCATAGGTGTCGTTGCCGGAGGAGATCGCCCGGATGCATCGGGAGCAGGGCGTTCCGGCGGCTCTGGTAGGGGAGTTCCGTCGTACGGCCGTGCTGGTTCCGGTGGTCGACGAGGGGCTGTTGTCGGCCGAATACGGCGGCATCCGGTGGCTGTTCGCCTTCTCGGACGAGGCGGCGCTGGTGCGGTTCGCCATGGCCCGGGGTGCGTCGGCTGAGGATGGCTGGGAGTACGTGTCGGTCTTCGGGGCTCGACTGTTGGACGTGGTGATTCCCGCTATTGGGGCCCCGGCCGGAGTGGCGCTGGACGCTGGCAGCGAGCAGGGCGCTCTGTTTCCACCGGTGAGCGGCATCGTCCCACATGCAGTGACGGTGGATGTCGAGTCGGTGACGGCGACTGAGTAAACAGGCGGCACGCGGGTGTCGCCCGGGGGGTGTTGCATGGGTGTTCAAGACGAGTACGGGGTTGACCCGGATGCTCTGGCCCACGTGGCGAAGGGCATCAACGGGGCGATCGGCGAGCTCAAGGAGCTCGGGTTCGACATCGACGCGCAACTTGGGCACGGATTTGACGAGCTCACCCTGTCCAAGATGCAGCTCGGCCACGCCGGACTGGCGGCTGGCTTCGAGGAGTTTTGCGACCGGTGGAAGTGGGGCGTGCGCTCCCTGATCGAGGACGGCAACGACTTCGCCTACCGTCTTGGCCTGTCCGCGGGCCTCTACCACGAGCAGGAGCAGTACGTCTCCGGCACGCTCAAGACCGCGGTCAGTGCCGGGATGGGCAACCCGACCATGACCGAGGAGCAACTCCACGACAAGACCTGGGGCCAGGTCTGGTCTGACAACCCGATCACCCAGGTCCAGCACGCGGACTTCGACCCGACGTCCAAGGAATCGCAGGAGGCGTTCGAGCGGCAGAAGCAGGCGTGGGGCAACGCCGGGGAGGCATGGGAGAACCCGTCTCCGTTGACCCTCGGACCGCTCGGGGTTGGCATCGCTGCGGTGGACGACCTCGAGGAGCAAGTGAAGCCCGGCGATGGGGGTGACCGCTGATGGGGTGGGGCGACGATCTCGAGGCCGGCTTTGATGGCTTCGTCGACGGCGTGAAGAAGACGGCAGGCGAGGTCGTCGAGGCGGACACCGACCTTCTCGCTGGCGGTCTTCAGACGGTCGGGCTGGACGATGCCGCCCACGCGGTCCGGTCCGGCGGCAACAAGGTCGCGGATGCACTGGGCGCCGACATCCCCGAGCTGCAGCTGGGGGGCACGGACGACCCCAAGGAGCTGATCCACGGGGATATTTTCGCGATTCATGAGACCGCCCGGCACTTGCGGAAGTTCTTCCAGGCGTTCGAGCGCGTCGGGCAGGGCATGCGGAAGCTCGACGCGAGCCACTGGCGCGGTCAGGCGGCGGAGGCGTTCCGGGAGAGGTTCGAGCCGCATCCCAAGCAGTGGCTGCGGGCCGCGGACGCCTGCGAGGCAGCGGCCAAGGCGCTGGAGTCGTATGCAGACACGGTGAAGTGGGCCCAGGGCAAGGCCCAGGACGCCATTGACAAGTACAAGGCCGCAGCGGCGGAGTCGAAGCGGGCCGAGGAGGCCCACCAGCACCTTGTCGATGTATATGAAAAGGAGGCCGACAAGTACGGTGCCGCTCTGTCTCTGGGTATCGATCCGGGCAAGGAGCCAGAGAAGCCGGGCCCGCTCATTGACCCGGGCGAGGCCGACAGGGCTGCGGCTCGCGAAATGCTGGCTGACGCGCGTGGCCAGCGAGACGACGTGGCCCAGCGGGCGCACCGTGCAATCCAGACCGCGATGGAGCTGGCTCCGCAGAAGCCAGACTTCATGCACCGGATGGCCGCCACCGGCGAGGACATGGTGGTGGGCAACGGGCTGAACCTGATGCATGCGGGCGCCGGTGCGATCAAGGGCGTGGCGGAGACCCTCAAGCTCGCCCGCACGCTGGACCCGCATGATCCGTACAACGTCACGCACCCGTATCAGTACAACGCGAACGTCGGGATGACCCTGGCCGGCCTGGTCGGCACGGCTGCCCATCCGGAGAAACTGCCGAAGGCGATGCTGGGCAAGGGTTGGAGCCACGACCCGGCGGAGGCGTCAGGGAAGCTGATCGTCGACCTGCTCGGCGGCAAGGGGATCGGCGGGGCAGCCAAAGGAGGCATGGAGGCTGCGGCCAAGGAAGGACTGGAGGCCGGCCTCAAGGACGGCCTCGAGACCGGAATGAAGGAGGGCGCGGAGACAGGGCTGAAGGAGAGCGCTGAGCAGGCAGGGCGGAAGCAGCTGGAGGAGGAGGGCTTTCGCAACGCCGCGCGCGACGAGGGAGCTGTGACGGGCGCCGGCGACCCGGTGGACATAGCCACCGGACGAGTCTTCCTCCCACAGACGGACCTTGCCCTGTCCGGGAGCCTTGCGCTGGCCTTCTCGCGCAAGTACGAGTCCTCGTACCGCGCGGGTCGTTGGTTCGGACCCAGATGGTCCAGCACGGTCGACCAGAGGCTCGAGATCGACGCCGAGGGAGTCATCTTCATCCGCGAGGACGGCGTCATCCTGTCCTATCCTCACCCGGCGCCTGGCGTGCCGACCTTACCGGTTGAGGGGCAGCGCTGGCCCCTGGAGCGGGACGACAACGGCGACTACGCCCTCACCGACCTCGCCACCGGACGGACCTGGCACTTCGACGCACCGGTCCGCGGCGAGGACGGAATCGCGTTCCTTGACGAGGTCTCAGACCGAAACGGCCACTGGATCAGCTTCGAATACGACGAGAGCGGGTCACCCAGCGGCATCGTCCACAGTGGTGGCTACCACCTGCGCCTCGTCACGGAGGGCGGGCGCATCACCGCCCTGCACCTGGTCGGCAGCGCCCAGGACGGCGGCGACCAGCTCGTCGTCCGTTACGGCTACGACACCGCAGGCAACTTGGCCGAGGTCATCAACTCGTCTGGTCTTCCAACGCGCTTCGACTACGACGCGGAAGGCCGCTTCACCGCCTGGACGGACACCAACGGCAGCCGTTACGAGTACGCCTACGACGAGCGCAGCCGCTGCGTCGCGCAGGGCGGCGTCGAGGGCCACTTGCGCTATCGGTACGACTACGACCAGACGGATCCGAACACCGGGTACCGCATCACCGCGGCCACCGACTCGCTTGGCCACACGACGCGGTACGTGATCAACGACGCCCTCCAGATCGTCGCCGAGATCGCCCCGAGCGGCGCCGTCACCCGCTTCGAACGGGACCGTTACGACCGCGTACTGTCCACCACCGACCCGCTCGGCCGCACCACCCGCTTCACCCACGACGAGGCCGGAAACATCACCTCGGTGGTCCACCCTGACGGTCTCGCGTCTACTGCCGTCTACAACGACTTCGGCCTGCCGACAACCGTTACCGGACCAGATGGCGCCACATGGCACCAGGAATACGACGAGCGGGGCAACCGCACGGCAGTCATCGACCCGAGCGGGGCCACAACCCGATACACGTACGACAGCCGGGGACACCTGACCGCGGTCACTGACGCGCTGGGAAGCACCACGCACATCGACTGCAACGAGGCCGGACTGCCAGTCACCGTGACCGACCCACTCGGCGCGGTAACCCGCTACCGGCGCGACGGCTTCGGCCGTGTCACCTCCGTCACCGATCCGCTCGGCGAGACCACCCACTTCGTATGGACCGTCGAAGGCAAACTAGCCGCCCGCATTGCTCCCGACGGCACCGGAGAGACCTGGACATACGACGGCGAGGGCAACTGCACCTCACACACCAACGCGGCTGGCGCGACCACGACCTACGAGTACACCCACTTCGATCAACTCGCAGCCCGGACCGACCCAGACGGCGTCCGCCACGAGTTCACCCACGACACCGAGCTCCGCCTCGTCCGAGTCACCAACCCACGGGGCCTCACCTGGGACTATCGCTACGACCCGGCCGGCCACCTCGCATCTGAGACGGACTTCGACGACCGGACCCTCACATACGAACACGATCTGGCAGGTCGACTCACCTCCCATACCAACGCTCTCGGCGAAACGATCAGCTACTCCCACGACCCTTTCGGCCGAATCGTGGAGAAAAACGTCGGCGGCCAGATCACCACCTACCAACACGACAATGCAGGGCGCCTCCTCCAGACCACTGGCCCCGACGCGACAGTGGCCTACCAGCGAGACAGCATGGGGCGCGTCACCGCCGAAGCCGTCAACGGCCGGACGATGACGTACGCCTACGACGCTCTCGGCCGCCGCACCCGCCGCACGACCCCCACTGGCGCGACGAGCATGTGGACATACGATGCGGCAGGAAACCGCACGACCCTGACGGCCTCCGGCCACACGCTGGATTTCGAGCACGACGCCGCAGGCCGCGAAATCACCCGCCACTTCGGCGAGACACTAACGCTGGCCACAATGTGGGATGCGACCGGCCGTCTGAAAGCTCAGACGCTTACGGGAGCGGAGTCTCGTACCCTGCAGCGCAGGGCCTACTCGTACCGCCCCGACGGCAGCCTCGTTGGCCTCGACGACCACCTGAACGGCCCGCGCACCTTCGACCTGGACGTGGCAGGTCGCGTCACCGCAGTCCACGCCCGAGGCTGGACCGAAACCTATGCCTACGACCAGGCGGGCAACCAAACCGAAGCTCAGTGGCCCTCCATCCATCCCAGCGCAGAGGCATGCGGCACCCGCACCTACACCGGCACCCGAATAGCCAACGCTGGCAAGGTCCGCTACGAACACGATGCCCAGGGTCGCATCACCCTGCGCCAGAAGACCCGGCTCTCCCGCAAACCGGACACCTGGCGCTACACCTGGGACGCCGAAGACCGCCTCATCGCGGTCATCACGCCGGACGGCCAGTCGTGGCGTTACCTGTACGACCCGCTCGGCCGCCGCATCGCCAAACAACGCCTCGCCGACGACGAATCGGTCCTCGAGCACATCGACTTCAGCTGGGACGGCACCACCCTCGCCGAACAAACCACCAGCACCCCGGACTCACCCGACCCGATCACCCTCACCTGGGACCACCACGGCCTGCGCCCCATCGCCCAAACCGAGCGCAAGATCCTCGCCGACGCGCCCCAAGAGGAAATCGACCAGCGCTTCTTCGCCATCGTCACCGACCTCGTCGGCACCCCCACCGAGCTCGTCGACGAAACCGGCACCATTACCTGGCGCACCCGCGCCACCCTCTGGGGCACCACCACCTGGACCCATACCAGCACCGCCTACACGCCCCTCCGATTCCCGGGCCAATACTTCGATCCCGAAACCGGTCTCCACTACAACGTCCACCGCTACTACGACCCCGAGAGCGCACGCTATCTCTCGCCAGACCCACTCGGCCTGGCGCCAGCTCCAAATCCTGCCACCTATGTCGACAAGCCCCACACCTGGAGCGATCCGCTCGGACTCTCGCCCTATGGCAAGGGCACCGCGCCGAGCTTCGTCGTCGACTCATCGGGCGTCGCGCAGGATGTCCGCCACTTGGGGCGGCCGGACAATGAATTGGTTTTTAGTGGCCACGGCGGCATCGCAGTAGGTGACGGCACAGCCGTGACCGTCCCCGAAGGGACGTATGTCGCCACGTATGGCCCCCATGCGGAGACCATTTTTGACGACGTCGGGAACGCTATTGAAACAGGCAACCCGAAACCTCTAGAAGTGTATGGCCCAGGGGAGAAATTGCCGGACTATACATTGTTCCCGCCCGACGACCTCAATATTCTGGGAAGGCCCAAAAATTTGACCGTAACCGGCCCGACGCGTCTATCAGAGTTGCTTCAGCCGAATATGGGCAGAGTACACTGGGCCGCGTGTAGGTCGCTGTTCTAGTAGAAGAATGGTGTCGATTATGGCGAGTTATGCCGACCTGACTCCTTACTCATACCTCCCACAAACAGTTCCTGTCGGCAAGACGGTGCTGAACGTGGGCTGGCTGGAGCCGGGTGACGCATTCCCGGTGGGAAGCGTTCCAGAGGGATTCCTACAGGCATTGATCAAACTGGCGCGCGAGCACCCTTCTGCAAGGACGCGGGGATGGCACGCATGTGGCCTTGAGCACCCAGAGGGTAGACTGCCTTACCCCTTCACCGTCGAGAGTGATGAGGGAGCAATTCGGCTCGGTTCGGCGGAAATTCGCGTCCTGTCAGAAGACGGTACCATCTTGGCGGCCCCAAACCTTGTCTATCACTACGTCAAGGACCACGGATATCTTCCACCGGCTGCCTTTGGTGAAGCCGTGTTGGCGCAGCGTGCATTCGATGCTGAGTCAAAATGAGACTGAATGATGTGTGGCTCAGAGTGTTGAACTGAGCAGGTATGATCACGTGAGGCGCATCGGGGCCGGCGGAGTGGGTGGAAGCATCGCTCCGCCGGCCCTTGTGATGGCAATACCGGGTTTTACTACTGGCCCGGGTGCGGGGTGGGCGGACCAGGCGGGTAGGCGCCGGGAGCAGGATGATTCGTGTACGTGCTGGGCTGCTGAGGCGGGAAGCCGACGGTGCCCGGTGCGCCGTAGCCACCAGGGCCACCGGGAGGTGGGCCGTTTCGGCGGTTCTTCCGCCTCACAAGCACGATGACCACGACCACCACGGCAACCAGAACAACGACGATTCCGCTGAAGAGAATCCAGCGCTTCGCTTCGGATTTGCCGCCGTCGGGACCGGGGGCGGCGCTTTGGGGGGCTTGCGACGCAGATGACACCTCCGGTGACTTGAGTGGACCATTCTTCGGGCCAGTTGGGATGTCGCGCTTGAGCGCGGCCAACGGCTGGATGAAGCCGTAGCCGTACTTCTCATCAGGAACGGAGAGGCCCTTGGCCGAAGGGGGGATCCCAGCCGTCTTTACCAGGCGATTGACGATCTGTCCCGCAGTCAGATTGGGGAACTTGGCGCGGAGGAGTGCTGCGGCGGCGGAGACGTATGCAGTAGCGTTGGAGGTTCCCGTACTTTTGTGGTAGGGGAACGACTCTGTCCCGCCTCCCGCGGAGACAATGCCAGTGGCCGGCGCGGTCAGCAAGACTGAGGGCCCGTAGTTAGAGCGTTGCCAGATCTCCCCGTTGCTCTTGACGCCCCCAACGTCCACAACGCCCGGATAGCTGGCCGGGTATTCCTGGGCCTCTGGGCCTTTCCCGTCGTTCCCAGAGCCCGCTACCACTAGGACGTCTTTTCCCAGGGCGTAAGCCACAGCTTGGCGCTCGGCATCAGCGTCGTCAGGGGTTGCCTGGGAGATGTTGATCACTGAAGCGCCGTGGTCCACGGCGTATCGAATCGATGCGGCGAAGCCATTGGCGCCCGCTCCGTTGTCTCGGATGGCAAGGATCTTTGCTTGGGGAGCCAAGCCCTTCACGCCCTCCGCGGCCCCCGGCCCATGACCATGTGCAGCGATGATCCCAGCAATACCAGTGCCGTGGTGTTCCCCCGCCTCCGGTTCAGTGGAACCTCCATCAATGAGGTCCTTACCTTTCAGGACATTGCCTTCTAGATCCGGATGCCGGGCATCGATTCCATCATCGATGACAGCGACAGTGACCCCTTCACCTGAAGAGATCGGCCAGATCTCCTCGGCCTTGAACGCCCTGAGTGGCCACTGGTCCTCTCTGACCTGATCTGCGGAAGCGGCTGGCGCGGATCCGATGAGCAGCGCTCCCGCCATCACCACGCTGCCCATCGCATGCAGCGTCCGCGTGAAGCTCATGCTGTAGTACCTCTCCCTCGCAGAACGGGGCCCGCAGCCCAGGAACTGCGGGCCCCATCTCGTCTCCGCTGATTGCTATCCGGCAGCTACTTACTCGACGACCCGGGGAGCCACGTTACGCTGCGGCGCCCACGTCTCCTCATCCTCCACGAGGTAGTCGGGGCGCTCTCCCCGGCGTTCCTTCTTCTTCTCGTTGGCGCCATGTGCACCAGGTACGCCTGCCGCGCCTGTGCCACGGCCGCCGGCCTTACCCGCTTGGGTGCCGCCACGGCTGCGGTGCAGACCGGATCCTCCCTGCTCACCTGCGCCGGGCTCGCCCTCAACAGCACCCACGAACCCGCCACGCTTACGAGCCCAACCTCCGCCACGCCCAGTACCCTTGGCGTCCTTTGCGCCCTTCGCGCCTGCTCCGGCGCCGGGCCCTCCGCCCATACCGGGCTGGCCGGCACGACCGCTGCGCGCGCCCACGCCCGCACCGCTGCGGACTGCACCTCCTGGCACTCCACCCGGCGTGCCAGGCATGCCCGGGGCCCCAGAACCGGCTCCAGCGCGTCCGGAACCCGCGCCCACACCACCACCAAGGCCACCACTGCCCAGGCCACCACCGGCGCCGACCTCCGCCGTGCCGCCAGAGACTCCTTCGAGGCCAGTCCCAATCTGGGAACCCGGCTTCGGGGTGCTGCCGATGCCACCGCTGATGCCCTTCGGACGGGGAACCGCTGCATTACCCGGGGAGGTGTAACCAGAGCCCTTCGCGGAGGGAGTACGCGGTTGGCGGCTCACCGGTTCCGGACTTGACGGGCCGACCGGGATGACCGCCGGCACAGGCGCTTCACCGCCCGGCTCGCCCGGATAGTCGTCGTCGTCACCTACTGGCTTCGGAGTACGCCGCCACGTCCCCATGGTCTTGTACTGGGAGGCGTACGCGCCCCCCAGCTGCTCCATCTTCACGGCCATTTCCAGCTGGGCTTCTTTGCCCTTGGACAGGGAATCGCGGTTGTTGTCCAGCGCCTCCTGGGTGGTCATGTTCGGGTCCCCCAAGTCGCGCCGCAGGCCGGAGTCGTCACGGTCGCCCAGGTTCTTGACATAGTCCACGCCGCTGGAGACCGTCCCCGGCGGCTCCATGGCCTCGACTTCAGGCTTGATCTTCTCCAGGACGTTCGCGGAGCTCTGCATGGCGATGGAGGTGTACCGGGCGTACTCGGCGCCGTCGGAGATCTTCTTGGCGATCTTCTTCGCCTCGGCGGCGAACCTGTCGGCGGCCTCCCCCTCCCAGTCCTTCAACACCTCGTCGACCGCTGCGGTGAAGACCTTCTTGATGCCGCCGTTGCCGCCGCTGCCCTTGGCCGCGTTGCCACCCACGAGCTGGATGTACAGGTCCGCCCAGCCCTCGGCCACATCGCGGACCTCGCCGGGATTCGAGTTGCGGACCATGGATTTCATGGTTTCCATGTCCAGCTCGGCGAAGTTGGTCTCGTGCTCCGCCTTGTAGCACATCGCGGCTGGAATGTACTCGTATTCGTAGTGGCTACCACTCACGACCGAAGTCCCCCTTGTCTCCTCGTGCCGCCACCATGGCTGGTCCCGCCTGCCACATCATCACGCGCCACCAGACATGTCGCTCACGACACTGGCGTCCTGGTCCTGGTAGTTACCATGCACCTTCTTGGTCTTCTTACCGAAGTCGTCCATGACCTGGTTGAGGTGATCAATAATGCCCTCGATGTGCAGCTTCATGGCCTCGTGAGATTTGGTGAGTTTGCGGGCCTCCTTGAACGTAACGCCATTCGCGTCCGCTCCGAGGGCATTGGGCGACAAGGCGGTCTGGTGCTTGGAGTGAGAATGCGCATTCCCCAGGTCCCTCAGCACGCCATTGAGCTGCCTGATGACATTGTCAAGCGCGCTCAGATCAACCCGGTAGCCCCTGTTACTCATTACGTCCTCCCCGTGAATCACGAATGAAGTCCTGCGGCCGCCCGTTCGTAGAGGGCGTTCGAGGAGAGCCGACGGCCATCGCGACGGCAGGCAGCCCCGACGAGTGCGCACCTCCCGGTCCCGTAGCCAATAAGCCGCCCCGCGCGGTTGGGCCAAGGGCGAGCGTTTCTTGGGGCCTGCCGACGGTCACTCCAGCCGATCTGGCACCGGTTCGGCTCACCAGTTGGCTTGGCATAGTGGTCACGGCCGCAGGGAAGGTCTGGCCGCTGCACGCGACAATCTGGTCACGAAACGCCCGCCGTCACGTCTCCATCCCCCTGAAGCTCGCATGCCAACCGCAGAAGCCGCCGCATGTTCGACACCGCACACCCAATGCCACGACCACTCTAGCCACCGCTCTTCGACGTCCCCAACGTATGAAGGGGCTGTGGCGGGTTCCAGTTGCAACCGCCAACCCGCCTTCCACATATGAGACTTGGTCGATGGACTGGGGTATATCCATCCAAACCCGGACCTCGCTTGGCCTGCCGCCAGCAGTACAGCGTGCCGGAGGCTGCATCGAGCGCTCCCGTACGGTCAGGACCGCGCAGTGCAGGGGAGGTCGCGTATGCGCCCCAACGGGCCGCCGCACACATCGAAAGGACTGGCGGCCTCGAAGTCGTGCAACGTACGCTCACCCTGATTCTCTTCAGACTGGAACCGACGGACGGGGGAGCCAATTCCATGGACATCTTGCGGGGTGGACGGTGGTTGGGGAGTAAGGTCGGCTTCGTCGAGGCGAACGGAACCGTCTGGCGGGGTCGCCGCTTGACAGGCAGCAAGGTCGGCTTCGTCGAGGCGAACGGAACCGTCTGGCGGGGTCGCCGCTTGACAGGCAGCAAGGTCGGCTTCGTCGAGGCGAACGGGACCATCCTGCGCGGTAGCCGCTCGACAGGCCGAAAGGTCGGCTTCGTCGAGGCGAACGGGACCATCCTGCGCGGTAGCCGCTCGACAGGCAGCAAGGTCGGCGTGGTCGAGAGCATGACCGACATCCAGAAAGCCGGCGGGGCCGCGCTGCTCCTGTTGCTGAGCTGATCAATGCCCCCATCGGGATATCGCATAACACCGGGACACACCCACCAGCGAGATCACACCCCGAACCGATAACCGTAGCCGCAATCTTGCCGTTGCCGATACGGGAAGGGTGCCTCCCGGAGGTGTGGGTTCGAGGGAACCGGGGTCGAGGAATGGCAGGCGGTTCTCGATCTGATCGTTGTCAATGGCTGGAGGAGCGAGTACTCCGAAGGCGGTGTTGTTATGCCGCTGCCGCAGGCTGCGCGGGTGTTGTCCCGGCCTGCCGATGCCGAATGCGCGGACCTGGGGGTCTGGCCGGCTCATGACGTGCTGGCGATCTTCGGCGCGTACTACGTGCGCACTGGCGCCACCCACGCTCGCACCAACATCACCAGCGGTATCACCCTGCGGGACCGGGTACGCAGCACAGTCACCACGTACGACGACTACGGCATGGCCAGCAAGGTCGAGGACCAGGGCGATGACTGTGGCGGCCTAAGGTGCGGTCACAAGGGAGACGACTGCAGCGACCCCGATGTCTACTGCCACGACGCCGACAAGAATGGCCATCCCGTTGTCGACTACGGCGGTGGTGGCGGTGGCACCGCTCACACCAGCAGCACCGGGAATACCGGCTACGTCCCGAAACAGGAATTTGGCGCAGTGTGGTCTGGCGAACTGCTCCCACCCGGCCATACCCGGCCCTGAAGGTGCGTACTACAACCAGGGATACCAGGGCGGCCAGGTAGTTGAGCAGCGTTCCTCCCTGACGGACCAATTGCTCACGTCAAGCAAGTAAGGGAGTGATCACGTGGAGTCAGGAGCGTCCGAGGCGCTGACCAGCCTAATCCGCTGGGTCAATTCACTGGAGGAGTTGATTGAAGTCGCCAACCGGTGCGATCGGCATGAGGGGCTTTCGGCGCGCCTGGATCGCTCCACTGTGAGGGATGTCCTGCACCGGTGCGTATCCGGAGAGCTGAACGTCAACGAATTGCCTAGGTGGGCCGGAGCTGTGCATATGCTGGATCGTGTGGAAATCGAAGAGCAGGACGTTGAGTTGCTGACTCGGTTCCTCTTCGAAGTCTCGAGCCCAGAGCTATTTGAGCCGGTTACCGTTGACGTATGTCGGCGGTGGATCGCTCGGCTCGCATAGACCGCAGCGGCTGACTTACGCAGAGACCCCAGAGGCCCGGACGGAGATACTTCCGACTGGGCCTCTGGGCGCTTGACGGAAATGGTGACGGCAACGTCAGCGGACGACGGTCCCCGGTTGCCAGATCGGTGGCGGTGGCACCGCGACCGTCCGCGGCACTGGAAAGACGTCCTCCGGAACCGGCCGACATGTAAGGGCACCGGCCTGACGTCCTACTGCACAAAGGGCAGGAGGATTCGGTCCACTTCGTGGAAGCGAAGTCGCACTTTGCGTACGTCGCCGGTGCCGGAGGAGATGGCGTTGGTGAAGTCGGGCCGTTCCATCAGGCCGAGGAACTTGGCACGTACGTCCTCCCGGCGCGCGGCGAGGATGTCCACCTGCTCCGGTGTGTGCGTTGCGAGAGGTTGACCGCCTGTGCCTCGAACAGCGCCTTGTTGACGGGTGAGCGTCGGCCGTTCCCCCAGAATTGCTTAACTCGGTCATGACCGCCATGAAGCGCAGGAGGTCGCGGGCCTGCCCGGGGATGAGGACGTGCCGCAGCTCCTGCCAGGTCAGCGGCCTCCCCCTGGTGTTGATCCGGGCGAAGATGTTGAACTTCACCTCCTCCGGAGTTCTCCGCCGGATGAGGAGGAGCACCAGCTCGGTTTCTTCGATACGGGTCTGGAACCGGCCCGGCAGGTCATCGAACGTGAGACCTTCGTAGTCCTTGAGGTATTCCAGACCCGTCAGTCTCAGGGGTTCCGCGTCGATGGCGTCCGGGTCCACGAAGCGCGCGATCGTGGTCAGACGCTGAACTCCGTCGACGATGGCCCACCGGTCGTCCTCGCCTTCGGCGGCGTAGAGGGTGGGAAGCGTGATACGCAGCAGCATGGACTCGATGAGGCGGCTTTGCGCCTTGGGAGTCCAGATGCCGGGCCGCCGCTGGACGTCGGGTGAGAGATCAATGTGCCCGCGCCGGATGCGGTTCAGCAGCAACCCCACGGTCGGGTTCCGCGTCTGCACTTCGATCTGATCAGGGTCGAAGGGACTGTCGATACGTTCGCCGATGTCCTCGACTTCGACTCCGGTGCTGCGCCCGGTGTCGTCGAGCTCGACGGCGTACCCGGCGGGCTCCTCGAACGGGACCCGCTGTCGGATACGCCCGCTCGCAGCTCGGAATCCGCCATCACCCACTCCTTCGGAGAGCGTCCCAGCCGGTGGCTGTCCACGACCGCTGACAGCGATCGACTGATCGCTGTCAGGGTACGTGCAGGTACGGGCTGTACGGCGGTAGTGCGCGATACCGGGGCCGGTGGTCGCGCCGCTCTTGTCCGGCGCCGATCGGGGAGTGGGGGTACGTGCCCGGTCCGCTGCCTTTCCCATGGGCTCAGGACGGACTCCGGGGTGCGGCTGCCGTCGGCGGGGCGGCGGGTGTGTCCAGCTCGGCCCACACCGTTTTGCCGACGGGTACGCGGTCGGTGACGCCCCAGCGGGTGGCGAGCGCTTCGACGAGGAGCAGGCCGCGGCCGGACTCCGGCGGAGGGCCGGAGAACGGTTCCGTGGCTGCGGGGATCGGGTTCGGGCGTACGGGCCAGGATTCGCCGCGTGCGTCGGACACCTCGATACGGATGGTGGCCGGCGGGGTGGTGGAACGGGTGATGGCGAGGCGGAGGGCGAAGTCGCGGCCCGGTACGTGGCCGTGGCGTACGGCGTTGGCGGTCAGCTCGCCGACCAGCAGCGCGGCGGTCTGCGAGTCCTCGCCGTCGTACGGGTAGCCCCAGTCGTCCAGCCGCTGCACGGCGAGCCGGCGGGCGAGGCGCGCCCCGCGGGTGGTGGACGTGAACTGCATCCGGAACTCGGGCCGGATGGGGACTGGTTGGCTGCCGTGGGGGCGGTAGAGGACGGCGGCCGGGGCGGCGATGGCGGGGGTGGAAGAGTGCTCGGGGGTGGGGTGGGGGCGCGCGTGGGGGGTGGGGCGGAGTGGTGGCGATGGGGGCGTGTCGCGCCGTTCGGGGGTCGAGCGGTGGGGGCGCTGGGGGAGGGGCGGGCGGGATGCGGTGGGAGTGGGCAATTCCGCCTGGTGGGGGGGGTGAGCGGTTGGCTTGGTAGGGGGAATTTCGGACTGCATGCCCACAACGATCTTCGGCCGTCCCTAGCCTGACCATGACCGCCGGGCGTACGGGGCCAGTTGTACGTGTCTGTACGCGACGGGTACGAGCCGTTGGCCGTGACCCTCTACTCGGCGGGCGAGTTGATACGCGGTGCGGTGTTTCGGGGCGGGTGGTAGCGGTGGGCCAGAACAACAACGACTCGGGGACGGCGACCCTCAAGTACTTCGGCAGCCAGATGAAGCTGTTTCGCGTCCGGGCGGGCCTGTCGCGGGCCGAGCTGGGGGCGAGGGTCGGTTACTCGGAGGCGACCGTCGCGAGCGTGGAGCAGGGCCGGCGGATCCCCCAGCAGGAGTTCATCGACCAGGTGGATGAGGTGCTGGAGGCGGGGGGTGTGCTGCGGGCGGGTGCGCCGTTTCTTGTGCAGGCGCGGTATCCGGCGTGGTTCCAGGACTTTGCGCTGCTGGAGGCGGAGGCGGTCAGTCTCCACTCCTACGAGAGCCACGTGATGCCGGGTCTCTTGCAGACCGAGGAGTACGCGCGAGCAGTCTTCGGTACCAACTGCCCGCCGCTGGAGGACGAGGAGCTGGAGCGTCGAATCGAGGGCCGGTTGGACCGGCAACGCCTCATCACCCGTAAGCCTGTGGCGGTCCTGGGTTTCGTGATCGAGGAGGTCGTGATCCGGCGTCCCTTGGGTGGCCGAGCCGTTCTGAGGGGACAGCTGCTTCGGCTCCTGGAGATTGCGAGCAGGCGCAACGTCTCGGTACAGGTGATGCCGTCGATCAGGGAGACGCACGGCGGGCTGAGTGGCCCGATGGTGTTGCTGGAGACCCCGCAGCGCCGCAACTTGGCTTACGTTGAGGGGCAGAGCGGAAGCTTCCTGGTCTCGGAGAGAGACGAGGTGGGAGCACTCGCGCAGCGCTATGGCATCATCCGCGCACAGGCTCTGAACCCGGAGGAGTCCTTGCGACTCATCGAACAGGTTGCGGGAGAACAATGAACACCGAGCAGACCGTACCGAGCGCTGAACTGGCGTGGATCAAGAGCAGCTACAGCAGTGAGCAGGGCGGCAACTGCGTTGAGGTGGCGGCCACGCCCGGCGTGGTGCACGTGCGGGACTCGAAGGACAAGAAAGGCGGAGCGCTCGCCTTCTCGCCCGAGGCATGGGCCGCGTTCGTCGACTTCGCGGCCATGCAGATGGTCACGGACTGACCTACGGAACGACGGCGCCCCGCCACCGGCTTACGGCTGGTGGCGCTGCCACCGCTCAGGATGTTGACCGAAGGCATGCTTTGGGTCAGGTAATTGGGGGAGGCGACCGTATGGAGACGAGGGGCGACCGGGAGGCTGGTGGCGGGGCGCCGTGCTGGTCGGTGCGCTGACCGTCAGGCGTCGGCGGTCACGTCCATATTTTCGCGGGCGGGTGGAGTCCACTCCCCACGCGCGATGGCCTGATCCAGTCGCGCCTGGAAGTGCGCGTGCGCGGCCCGCATCTCAGTCTCCCGATCGGCCTTGTAGAACGGCCCGCTGTAGCCCTCAGGCGGCGGTGTGGCGCCGGTCTTGTCCTCCAGGTGGGCGAGGAGATCGAGGTAATCCTGCTTGGTCTGGCCGTGCCCGTACGTGTTGAAGTCGCCTGCGGTCTTACGGCCGTTGGCGTCGAAATAGGTCGCCGACTCGTAGTCGTAGAGCTGCGGGTAGCGCGACTTGAAGATCGCTACGAGCTGGTCGGCGGTGATGCCGAGCCAGACGGCGACGAGTGCGTCGAGCTCGACAAGTGCGGCGCGGCGCTCGTGCTCGGTGCGGAGCGGGGTGGAGTACTCCCAGGTCGGCTTGAGGCTGGCGGCGAGAGGCTTCAGGTGGGGCCAGCGGGGGTTGGCCCAGTCCTCGTAGCCTGCCCAGCGAGGGTCGAACAGCTCTGTCCAGAGCGGGGCGTAGTGAGCCGTGAGGGCGTTCAGGCGAAGGGTGCGGAGGAGGAGGGCGGGTGCTAGGGGGTGCTTCGGGTCGGGGGCGGGCATTTTAAGGGCTTCACCGGCCATGAGGTTTGCCCGGCCTGTGATGCGGAGGAGGTAATCGAGAGGGAGAGCGGCCCAGAAGCCTCCGTTAAGGACAGTTAGGCGATTGTGCGCTAGAGCGAGTGAGTGGACGCCGTGGATATGGGCGGGACCGGGCGGAAGAAGAGCAGCGTGCAGACTGCGGCTGGTATTGAAGGGAATCATGACTCGCCAGGCCAGCCGGAAGTACGTGGTGAACGGCCTCCCGAGCCAGGAGTCCTGGGCCGCGAGGTACGCCGCCTCGTCGGTGGCCCGCACATAGTTGGTCACGGGGACGCACGCCTCGGGCAGCTCCACCGGTACGAGCGAGTCCCAGTCCCTGTTGCTCCGGCAGGGGATCCTCGGTTCCTTCGAGAAGGGAAGCGACAATGCGAAGTGGGGCCCTTGGAGGATGACATCCGAGAGTTCGGGGACGGCCTGGTTGCCCCAGCGGATCAGTCCATCCTTCGTGGCTCCGGTTTCGTGGTACCCGCTTGAGATCATTGGGCGGTAATCAGCCAGGCTGCTGCGATGGGCAGCCAGCGCCTCGATCGCGCCTTGCTCGCCAACGAGAACCGGGTACAGCAGAGGGGTCTGTGCCGCTCCACGCGTCGAGCCCGTAAGAACCTGCCAACTTTCCAGCAGGACCGTGTTTACATGCACCACGCGTTCGCGGTGTGGTCGGATGTCCCACGAGCCGTTGTGCTTGATGCCGGGCGCCGCGCCTCGTCCGTCATGAGCCAGCGAATTGGGCAGGACCTCGGCGTCGCGGAGCTCGCTGACGTGCAGGAAGTCAGGATCCTGTGACGTGCCGTAAATGTGCATCCCGAATTGCTGGGCCCGGTCAAGATCTTCGAACGCCCAGTTCGCCGAGTTCACAAAATGCGCGTGAACCCGGAGGTGCCGGTACGCGGCGGCCCGGATGACACCCTCGCGTACGCCGCCGAAGTGTGTGTCCGGGTGGATCAGGCCCGCGCTGCCGTGCGGTGCGATGTGCTGCCACACCCGAGCCATGAAGGCCCGGTAGAGGTCGCCCTGCGTTCCAACGAGGAGCGGATACGTAGCCGCGCTGCCCAGCGTGGCGACGGCGCCAGCATGGGCGGCTAGCTCATTGAGAAGGGCATCTTGGCCGTCCGCACGCGTGGCCAGCACGTCTTCCTTACGGAGGTGCCATTCAGCCGGGCTCGGCTTGTCCGCCAGCACGAACCACGGCTCCAATTCCGCCAGTACCACATCCTCCTGCCACCGCGGCCTTACCCAAGGCGGATTCCCCACCTGCAAGTCGTACCCGCCCCGCTCAAAGACCTGCGCGAACTCCAATTCCCAATGGAAGAAGCCCTGCTGCTTCGCGATGTCCCTCGCGGTCGCCGCCCACGGGAAGCGGCTCTCCAACCAGTACGACCGGTCCATGCCCATGAGGTCCGGGAGCATGTCCTCGTAGGACTCCAGCTCGTCCAGCCGCTCGAAGTGGGCGACCAGCGATTCCCTCGGGACGTCCTGCGTGCCGAGCAGCGCTTCCGCGAAGTCCAGCCAGTCGTCAAGGTTCGCAAGCGGGATGACCGCCCGCCGCTGTTCCTTGATGGCCTCGGCCCGGCGGCCCGTCCGCTTCTTCTCGACCTTCTCCCGCGTCAGCGAGAGCTGCTTCGTCTCCGGCGCAAGACCCTCCAACGGCAGGGAGTCCGCCTCCCACGCCAGCAACACGTCATCGCCCGACCGCTCCTCGGCCTCCGGCTCCTCGTCCGCCGCGGCCTCAACACCGTCGCCCTCGCCGCCGTCGTCGTCCGGCCCGGCAGCCCCCACCACGGCCTCCACCACCGCGGACGCCTGCGCCAGTTCTGCCGCGTGCCGGTACCGCTCGTCCGTACCGTCCAGCAGAGACGCCGACTGCACCGGCCAGAACCACAGCGCGCACCAGGCGTCCATCAGCGTCTTGAGCCGCCAGTATGGGGTGTCCACCGCCTCCAGATCCGCCAGCACCTTTTCCCGAGGTACGGCTTCCTCCGGCCGCCGCAGCCACTCCGGCTCCGCGCCCCACACATCGATCTTCCGGCTGATCTCCCGTTCGGAGATCTCCAGACGCCGTACCACGAGCTGCCACAGGTACTCCGCCCGCCGCGCCAGTGCCTGCAACCGCGCGATCTGCTTCGCGCTCGGCGCCTTCGTGATCGCCCGCCGCCAGGCGCCCAGCGCCTTCGCCGCCTCCGGCGCCAGCGCCCTGGCCTCCTTCTCACCCGCGACCGCGCCCCACTCCTTCGCGGGCAGCAGGAAGTGGTGAACGGCCCCTTCCGGCAGGGCGTCCGCGCTCGGACGGCCGTCCCCGTCCCGCGCGTCGGTCAGCGGAAAGCGTTGCGGTGTCGTCCCCAGCCAGGCCGCCTTCTTCAGTTTGTCCGCCGGGTAGATCTCCCGCCGCCCGCCAATCAGTGAATTACCCCGCCGCAAATGCAGCCCGAACCAGGGGGCCTCCATGCCCGGGTGCATGGTGTTGAGCCACAGCGAGACCTCGGCCAGCTCAACAGCGGTCGAGTTGAGGTCGACGCCGTAGCAGTTGTGGAGGGCGATGTACGCCTTGGCCTTCTGGAGTTCGACCGGGTACTTCTCGGTGTCGATGGCCGTACCGAGTTCGTCCTGCCGTCGGCGCAGGTACTCGGCGGCGACCTGGTTGATGGCCTCGTTGAGGAACGCGCCCGACCCGAGCGCCGGCTCGCAGATCTTCCAGTCCAGCAGCTCGCGTGCCTGCGTGGTCGTACCGTCCTGGTCCAGCCGGTGCTGCAGGGCGAGCTGGACGGTGACCTTGGTCAGGGACTCGGGCGTGTAGTACGAGGCGGAGGTCTGGCGGTCGCGGCCGGAGAGGCGGTAGACGAAGGAGCCGACGGGGTAGCGGACGCGCTTGTCCTCGCCGGTCGTCTCGTCCTTCCTCCGCACGAAGACCTTGTCCTCGTACTCGTCGGCCCTGGAGGCCGGGACGAGCCAGCTGCCGCCGGAGGGGTCGCCGTTCTTGGCGACCTCGTACAGCTCCTCGCCGGCGATGAAGCCGGAGTAGGACATCAGGCCCTCGTACACCGCGCCGAGCTGGTTGATGCCGAGCTGGGCGTAGGAGATGAAGCCGCCGCGCTCGCCCTTCTTCTTGCTGCGGGTGAGCATGAGCAGCCGCAGCACGCGGTAGAGGGTGGCGTTGCGCAACCGGGTGTCGATGTACGGGGCCGTCGCGGGCTCGCCCGCGACGGCTTCGGACCGGAGACCGGTCCCGGCCATCGCTCCCGTTCCGGCCGCTCCGGCCGGGGCCTCGGGGCCGGTTTCCGTAAGGGCAGCCTCGGCGGGGGCACTTGTGCCCGGACTGGCGGTCACGGTCCCGGACGTGCGGGGGCCGGGCACCGTGCCGGCGTGCGGGCCCGAGACCGTGGCGGCCTCCGCAAGGAGGCCGGTCCCCTGTCCCGTACCGGCGGCCGCCCCGGCCTCGTACGCGGCCTCGTCCTCGTCGTAGCGGGGGTTGCGTACGGACTCGCGGCCGATGAGGCGGATCGACTCGGGCTCGAAGAGCTTGGAGTGCAGCGGTTCGAAGCGCAGGCCGATGTCCTCGGACACTTCGCCGTTCGTGTCGGTTTCGCCGTCGCCGCCCTCGCCGGAGGCGACCCCGTGCGTACGACGTGGGCGGTAGCCCTCCTGGACCTTGCGGAAGAGGAGGTCCAGCGACTCGTACAGGTAGAAGCCCTCGCGGGTCTTCTCGCCGACGAGATCGCGCTCGGCGACGAGTTCGCCGAGGCGGCCGAGGCCGTAGCCCTGGTGGTACTCGGGATAGTCCGAGGGCAGGATGCCCAGCTCGGGGCGGGCCTCGGCGTACAGCAGGAACAGGATGCGGTAGAGGTAGCGCAGGGACTCGCGGGTGAGCTGGTCGGCCAGCTCGGGGAGTTCCCCCACCTCCTCCAGCGGGGTGCCGGAGGCGCGGATGCGGTCCAGGACCTCGTTGGCGATGAGCTCCACGCTCCAGCGCAGGCCGTCGCGGAGGTCGGAGGAGACGCCGACGGCGTGCTTGGTCGACTTGTCGACGAGTTCGGCCAGCGGGTCCGTGCCGCCCTCCTCCGGGACGCGCAGCGAGTCGGCGCCGAACAACGCTGCTGCTGTGTCCAGTTCGCCGCCGGGCTTGGTGTCGTTGCGCTCCAGGGCGGCGTCCAGCGACGCGGCGAGGTAGCGGCCCTCGCCCCAGGCGGCGCGGTCGGCGAGGACGATGACGCCGCCGATGAGGAGCAGGATGTAGCGGGGCGCGGACTGGCCCAGGCCCTCGTACTCGCAGGCGAAGAGGAACGAGGCGAGCTTGGAGCCGGTGGTGATCCGCTCGGTGCCCTGGAGGGGGACCGGGTGGAGCAGCCGTCCGGGGCCGGCCGGGTCGAGGGCGCCGTCGGGTTCGGCGGCCCAGCCGCAGTCCAGGGCGATGAGGCCCGGTTCGGCGTGGGCGACCTGGACCTCGTAGGTGTGGTCGGCGCGCTGGACGGTGAGGGTCTGCGGCTTGGCGTCGTAGCCGAGGGCACGCAGCACGGACGCGTTGAGGCCTGCCGCGCGCTCGCGCCACTCTGGGCTGGCGTAGGTGACGGCGTCGGCGAAGGCCTCCGGGTCGGCGGAGGCGCCCCGGTCGGTGTCGATGCCGGCGTCGGCGGTGCTGCCCGCCGCGCGTTCGGCGAAGAACGAGCGGGACGTGAAGTACGGGCGGCGCAGCTCGCGCAGGCCCGCGCGGGGGGTGACGGGCAGGGCGTCGGCAGGGCGCGGGGTGGCCTCCGGGCTGGTCCGGGCGTGCGGGATGCGGGCCGCCACGCCGGACGCTTCACCGGATGCCGCCGCCCGGGGCGCGTCGGGTTGCGCCTCGCCGGGGGCCACGGCATCGGCTGCCGCCTTGGCCGCGTCCGCTTCGGCCTTCGCCGCCTCTTCGCGCTCCTTCCACTTCGCCAGCAGGCCCGACTTGAGGTCCTTGGGGAAGACCTCGGCGAGGTAGTGGGCGGAGAAGTAGTCGCCGCGGTTGACCAGGGAGTCATACGTCATGGTGCGGGAACCTTCCGGGGCGGCGCGGTCAGGCGGTGGCGGCGGGGGCGTCGACGGTGCCGCTCGCGGCGCCCGCGGCGCCTTCCGCGCCGGTGATGGGTGCGGCGTTCGCGGCGTCGAGGACGGCGAGGACGCGGAGCATGGGGCGGCCGGTGGTGAGGAGTGAGTCGGCGAGGTCCGCGAGGTGGCCGGCGGTCTCGTCGATGCCGCGCCGCGCCCTGCCCGTACGAGCGGTACGGCCGGTGGCGCCGCTGCCCGCCGGGCTGCCGGGGCCGGTGAGCTGGAGCTGACGCCAGTCGCCGAGGCGCAGCTTGTACTGCTCGATGGGGTCGCGCAGCGCCTGGTCCCAGCTCTTGCTGTGCTCGGTCAGGAACCGCTCGGCCTCGGCGAGCGCGTCCGGGATGAGGGCGGCCAGGCGGGGGAGGTCGTGCGCGGCGCGAGGGTTGGCCATCTCGGGGCCGATACCGGCGCGGCGGAGGACGCCGACCATGTCATCGGTGACCTGTGGGCCGGTGCCGCCCTGCCCGAGGCCGGTGACGGTCATCCATGTGACGACGGTGGGGCGGCCCAGGGCGTTGGAGTAGATGCCCTGGACGAGGAAGACCGGCTCGGCGACGTCGGCCGTGACGACCGGGGCCTGCTGGCGGCCGAGGCGGACCAGCACCTTGTCGGTCAGCCACTCGACAACCGGGTGGAGGTCGGTGAGCAGGGAGATGTCCGGCCAGCTGGACGTACTGGACTCGCGGGCGCGCTGGAGGCTGCGGTCGGCGAGCTTGCGGTTGAGGGTGACCTTCAGGCGGTCGGCGAGGCCCTGTTCGCGGCGGTAGTCCGGGGGGAGGGCCTTGAAGCGGTGGACCAGGTCGGCCGGGGGCTTGAAGGAGAGCAGGCCGGTGGCGGGGTCGCGGCTCAGGTCGAGGTCGCGGACCGGGTCGGCGTAGACCTCGCGCAGGGCCTCGTCGATGAACTCGCGGGTGCCGGTGAACAGGCGGGGCACGTCGGCCGGCGGCGGAGGGTCGTACGCGCCGCCGTTCCCGTCGCCGCCTGGCGGCTCGGCGCCGACGGAGCCGAAGAAGTCGGCAAGGAAGTCGGTCGTGGCGTCCGACTCCGCCTGCTGTGCGGAGTGGTCCAGGGACTCGTCGACCGTACGGCCGCTCAGCAGATCCTGGATGAGGGAGCGCTCCTCGGCCTCGGCCCGGTACAGCCCGGACACCGCCTCGGCCGTGCCGAGGCTGCGGTGGGCCTCGTCCTCGCGCTCCAGCAGGCGTTCGGCGACGGTGCGGTCGTCCTTCGCGCCGGGGACGGCGGAGGTGAGGATCAGGGCGCGGAACTGCGGCTGGTGCGCCTGCCCGTAGCGGTCGATGCGGCCGTTGCGCTGCTCGATGCGGATCAGCGACCACGGCACGTCGTAGTGGATCAGCTGGTGGCACTGGCGGTGGAGGTTGACGCCCTCGGAGGCGACATCCCCGGTGAAGAGGATACGGACGGGGGTGTCGGCGAGACCGAAGTCCTCCACGCACTGCATCTGCTGCTCGTCGGAGAGTCCGCCGTGCATCACGCGGGCGGCTTCCTGGGCGGCCTTGCCCTTGAAACCGAGCGCCGCCGGGACCTTCTCCCGCAGCCATTCGAGCGTCTGGACGCGCTCGGAGAAGACGACGACACGCTTCTCGCTGCCCGGGCCGACGCCGATGGTCCTCAACTGGCCGATCAGAGCCTGGAACTTCGCGGAGCCGGACTCGGACATGCCTGCGGCCAGCTCCCGGAGCCGCCCCAGCGCGGCGGTCTCCGCGGCCACCTTCTCGACGGCGGAGGGGTAACCGTCCTTGGCGGCCTGGGTGGCAAGGGTCTTGATGCGCGTGTCCACGGTGGAGGCGAGCGCGACATGAGAGGAGAGGAACGACTTGAGCAGGGTGTAGGGGAACAGGCGGCTGCCGCTCACCGAGGTCGCGCCTGGCTTCCCGCTGGGCAGCCAGTGCTGGGCCAGCTCCTCGAAGATCCTCTCCTCGGCCGGGGTCGCCGGGCAGTGCACCGACTCCGACGGGCCGCGGTCCGCCCACTGGCCGCGCATCTGGTCGCGGACCTCGGGGCTCACCTTCGTACGGCGGATGAACAGGTGCTCGATGTCCTTGGCCTCGTAGCGCTCCGGGTCGGCGATGGCCGCCGGGTCGAGGAGGGCGATCAGCTCGGCGAAGGAGCGGGCGTCGCCGTTGTGCGGGGTGGCGCTGGCCAGGAGGAGCGCGTCGGTACGCGGGGCGAGGAGCTGGGCGAGCTGGTTGCGCAGGCTGCCGCGGTTGATGAGGTTGTGGGACTCGTCGATGACGACCGCGTCCCAGGTGATGCGTTCGAGGTGGTGCTTGTACTGGTCGGTGTTCTTGAGGGTGTCGATGGAGACGATGACGCGCTTGAAGTAGGTGAACGGGTTGCGGCCGGCGGGGATCTCGCGCTGCACCTTCTCGATTCCGGCTGAGTCCAGGCGGATCAGCGGGATCGCGAACCGCGTCCACAACTCGTGCTGGAACTGCTCCAGGACGTGCTGCGGGGTGACGACGAGGATGCGATCGCCACGGCTGCGGCGGATCAACTCGGCCAGTATCAGGCCGATTTCAAGGGTCTTCCCGAGGCCGACGACATCGGCGATCAGCAGGCGGGGGCGGAGGTTGCGCAGGGACAGCGCGAGCTGCGCGGGCCGCTGCTGGTAGGGGAGAGCGTCGAGGAGGAAGCTGTCGGCGAGGGCCAGGCCCTTTTCGGACTGGGGGAGCGGGGTCTTGCGGAGCACGGCCTCCAGGAAGAGGCGGCTGCGGCGGAAGTTCGGGGAGTCGTCGGCGATCAGCTCAGTGCGCCGGGGGTCCATCAACTGGACCGGCTCGAGGCCGGTGAAGAACACCGCCTCCTGGTCGCGTACGAACTCCGAGACACCGACGGCCTCGATGCGGTCTCCATCGTGTGCGGTGCGCGTGACGTTTCTGACGAGCCACTCCTCGTCGCGTACGACGATCTGGGCGCCGGGCGGGAACTGGGTCTGCTCCATGCGCTGGGCTGCGCTGCGTACGTGGGTCGCGCTGCGTACGTCCTGCTCGACGGTCACCCGCGGTTCCTCCTGTTGGCGCTGCGGTCTGCGGGCCTTCATCGCTCAGGTGGGGGCAGCGCGAGTCCGGCGAATCGGGGTGAGCCGGTCACCCCTGATGGATCTTCTGTACGGCCTCTTGTGACGTCAAGAGGCGGGCCGGGCTAGAACGGCGCCTTCTGGGCGTAGGCTTCGCGCAGCTGCGCCGCGATCCGGCGGGCGGCGGCGGAGCGAACGGCGGGCCGACTGCCTGGGAGCCGTGAGGCTTTGACATCCTCCGCGGGCTTTGGCCCGCTGTGCTCATCGCGTTGTACGGACGTTTCCGACGGCGAGGCCGATCTCTCCGCCACGGGTGAGAGCACCGTGGGGATGCTGTCGGCTCGTGGGGTGGGGGCGTGCGTCGTCGTATCGACGCCGGTCTCGGTTGCGGGCAGCCGGTGGGTGAGGTCGGGGGACGTCGGCATCGGCACGGTTGCGGTGAGGCGCTCACGGGCATCCGCGTCGGCCGAGGGCGAGTCCGTACCCGCCGCGGGCATCGGCAGCGTTGCGTTCACCGCGACGGTCGTGGCCTCGGGAGTTACGACCGGCGGGAGCCGCGGATCCGGACCGGTGGGCGCGGTGAGTGTGGTCAGACGTCGTCTGGCCTGGGCGACGGTGCACCCCTGTGTCTCGATGATGGCGCGGCAAGCGCGGATCACGTCCTCCATCGACGGCCGGTCCTTGGGCGCGTGGGCCAGCATCGAGGAGAGAAGCGGAACGAACTGCTCGGGCGCTCCGGACAGATCGGGCTGCTGAGACGGGTCGACGATCCGGTGGAACAGCACCTGCACATGGTCGGCCCGGTACGGGTAGTGCTCGGTGAGTGCGAGCAGCAGGACCGCGCCCAGGGCGTAGACGTCCACGGCCGGGGTGAGGGGCTTCTCCCCGTTCGCCTGCTCAGGGGCCATGCAGGCAGGTGTGCCGACCACGACGTTCGGCGCGGTCAACGACGCGTTGGACTCGGTGAAGGCCGCCAGCCCGAAGTCGATGATTTTGGGACCGTTCGGGCCGAGCAGGATGTTGGCGGGCTTGAGGTCGCGATGCAGCAGACCCTGTCTGTGCACGCTGCCCAGCGCCTCGGCGAGAGTCGCGCCGAGGGAGGCGGCGAGCAGAGCGGACAGGGGGCCGTGGTCGGCGATATGACGGCGCAGGTCCGGGCCTTCCACGTACTCGGTGGCGAGCCAGGGGCGCTCCGCCTCGGGGTCGGCGTCGAGGAAGGCGGCGATGCGGGGTCCCCACACGGTCTTGAGGACCTCGATCTCCTGGGCGAAGCGTTGGCGGGTCTCGGAGTCCACCACCGAAGGCTTGATCACTTTCACCGCGGCGGGCTCACCACCGGGGGATTCGCCGAGGAAGACCTGGCCCATGCCGCCGGAGCCGATCCGCCCGAGGAGGGTGAAGCCACCCAGCGAGACCGGGTCGTCCGGGCTCAGCGGTGTCGCGCTCACGCAGGGCCTCCCCATCGCTGCTATCGGCCGGTACGTGCCGATCGCAACGGTAGTCCACGGGAGTGGCAGGACGCTCCGGGGTCAGGGCTTTCACCCGGAATGCCGCGGTGTCGCGGACGAAAGATGTCCTCTGATCGCCTCGCAGGTGACCAAACGCACCGGCCCTGGCACCTCGTACGCGTCGGCCGGAGTACTGCCCACCGGCGGACTCGCCTGGGTGGTCTGCCAGGGGCCGGGGAGCAGGGTCGGTACGACGTCGGTGTGGGACAAGCTGGACGACAGCCGCCGGGTGTCCGACTTCTACGTCGCCAACCCCGGCAACACCACCTTCAGCGGCCCCGCGCCCCGGTGCTGAGCGGCTTCGGCGGAGCTCCGGTTCAAGGCCGGGCCGGCGGGCGGCCGCCTGGGTGGGTGACCGATTGGGCTGCTGTACGGCAGGCGGACGTGGCGGCCGATGACGGGTCGGCGCCCGAGAGGCGGGCCGCCAGGAAGGCGCCGGTGAAGGCGTCGCCCGCGCCGGTGGCATCCACCAGGGCGATGACGACGGCGGTCGGCGCCTCACAATCGACGCACAGGTGCGGTTGCAAGCCGGCGCGGATGAGGGCTTCCCGGTGCCAGCCGGCGGCGTCACCGCCCACGCGCGCCAGCAGCCGTACGTCCGCGGCGCCCGCATGGGCAGCCCAGCAGGCCACGTTGGCGCCCGCCCCGCCCGGCAGCATCGCGATGTCGACCGCTGTGTCGGTCGCCGGGGCCAGTGGCGTACGGTGCCGGGCCACGATGTCGGTGACGACATCGCCGACGACCAGCAGCCCGTCGCTCATGCCGACCAGGCCGCGGCGATCCGGGCGGCGAGGCCCACGTTGCCGCGGACCGCCGCCAGATTGGCCTCCAGCGAGGCGCCGCCGGTGTGGCGGACGAGGTAGTCGAGCAGGAACGGCGTGACGGCCTGGCCCGTGACGCCCTCGCGTTCGCACGCGGCCAGCGCCTCGGCGAGGACCCGGTCGTGGAGCACCGGGTCGAGCTGTTCCGCCTCGGGAACCGGGTTGGCCACGATGAGGGCCGAGTCCGGGCCACCCAGCGCATCCTGAGCGCGCATCACCGCCGCAACGTCGGCCGGAGTGCCCACCGTCCAGTCCAACGGCTCGCCGCTGCTGCTGAGGTAGAAACCGGGGAAGCGGCCCGTACCGAAGCCCAGTACGCCGACGCCGAGCGTCTCCAGCCGCTGCAGCGTGGCCGGCACGTCGAGGATCGACTTCACGCCCGCGCAGACCACGGTGATGCGGGTCCGGGCGAGCAGGCTCAGGTCGGCGGACTCGTCCTGCGTCGTCGTCCACTCCCGGTGCACCCCGCCGAGCCCGCCCGTGGCGAAGACCCGAATCCCGGCCCGGGCGGCCAGGAATGCCGTACCGGACACGGTGGTCGCACCGCTGGCGCCCGCGGCGAGGGCCGGGGCGAGGTCGCGGTGACCGAGCTTGCGGATGCCCTCCCCGCCGGCGACGCGCGCCAACCCGGCCTTGCCCAGGCCGATGTGCGCCCGGCCGTCCAGTACGGCGATGGTCGCGGGTACGGCGCCGACGGCCCGTACGATCGCCTCCAGCTCCTCCGCCACCTGAAGGTTGCGGGGCCGGGGCAGGCCGTGAGCGATGATCGTCGACTCCAGGGCGACCACCGGATGCCGCCGCTCCACCGCGTCCCGCACCTCGTCGGACAGCACCACCGGCGGCTCTGGTTGATCCGGCAGTCCAGGCGTCTGCGGCATCCTCTTCGCACCTCCCGGCTCGTAGGCCACGCTCGTCCCATCCCTGGCGTACCAGGCCCGGCCTCAAACCTCCTCGCCGTCTGCGGGAGCGAGACCGTAGACCTGGACCATGGACGAGACCCCGTGGAGGGCGTGTCACCTCAGCTGGTGGCCGAGCCGGTGGCGGGCGGCGAGCTCCGATCGCGGCGGGTGAGCAGGGCCAGCGCGGCCACCGGCAGCAGCAGGGCAGCCCCTGCCACATTCAGCCAGCCGTAGCTCGACTGCGCGACGACGAGCCCGGCCGCCGCGCCGCCCGCACCCGCCGCTGTGTTCATGCTCAGGTCCGACAGACCTTGTACGGCCGCGCGTGCGGCCTGCGGTACGGAATCGGTCAGCAGCGCCGAGCCGGACACCAGGCCCGCCGACCAGCCGAGCCCGAGGAGGAACAGCCCCGCCGCCGTCTGCCCGTGGCTCCCGCCCGCCGTGCCGGCCAGCAGGGCCGCGCACGACAGCAGCGCCACGGCCAGGGCGATGACCGTGAAGCGGCCGGCGCGGTCGCACAGCCAGCCCATCACCGGCGCGAACGCGTACATGCCCGCGATATGGCCGCTGATCACCAGACCGATCAGCTGGATGCCCGCACCATGATGGCTCAAGGACACCGGGGTCATCACCATGATCGCGACCATCGCGGTGTGCGAGGTGCTGACGGTGACCAGGGCCAATCGCGCCCGCGGGGACGCCGCGACGGCGGCCAGGCCCGCGCGCAGCGAGCGGCCCCCGCGCGCGTGGTCGTCGGACGGTTGGAGCCTGCGGGCCGTGAGCAGCGGGTCCGGGCGCAGGAGCGCGAGGACCAGCAGGGCGCAGAGCACGAACACGGCGGCCGCCCAGAGGAAGGGACCCGCGGCGGCCGGAACGCCCAGCCCGGACACACTGCGGCCCGCCGGGGCGGCGATGTTCGGGCCGAGGATCGCGCCAATGGTCGTTGCCCACACCACTGTGGAGATCGCCCGGCCACGCTGGTCCGCAGGCGCCAGGTCCGCGGCCGCGAAACGTGCCTGCAGGTTGGCGGACGAGCCGGCACCGAATGCCGCCATACCCAGCAGAAGCACCGGGAAGTTCCGGACGACGGAGCCGAGGACGACGAGGCCGGCGCCCACCGCGCCGATCACATAGGCCAGGGTCAGACCAGGGCGCCGGCCCCGGGCGCTCATCAGGGCGGCGAGCGGAACGGACAGGACGGCGGTACCGGCCACGGCTGCGGTCGGGGCCAGGCCGGAGACTGCCTCCGAGCCGCCGATCTGCTGGGCGAGGACGGAGGAGAGGGCGATGCCGATGGCCACTCCCAGGCCGCCGAGCACCTGACTGGCGATGAGTACGGCGGCGATACGGCGACGCAGGGCCGGCAGGTCGAGCGCGGCTGCTGCCGGCGGCAGGTCGGCGGGTATGTCGCCGGGTTCGCGCGAGCGCGCGGCGGAGGGCGGGTCGGAGGCATCGGGCACGGGCGGCAGTGTGCCAGCCCGGATACCGGTATGGCCATGTATCGGACGCCAATCGGTCTCCGGCGCGGTCGGAGGACAGACTCCGAGTACGGATCAGGGGTCGCAGGCGCGGTCCGTCCGTCTGGTCAGAAAAGCGGCTGCGGCAGTACGCCCTCGAGTGCCAGCAGAGCTCGCTTGGTCTCCAGGCCCCCGCCGAACCCGCCGATACCGCCGTCGCTCTCCACCACCCGGTGGCAGGGGACGACGACCGGCAGCGGATTGGACGCCATGGCCACGCCCACCGCCCGCGCGGCCCCCGGCTCACCGACCCGGTCGGCCAGGTCCTGGTAGCCGACGACCGTGCCGTACGGAACGCCGGTCGCCAGCTCGCGGAGCACCCGGCGGTTGAATCCGCTCGTCAGGGACCAGTCCAGCTCGAGCTGGAAGTCGCGGGAGGTACCGGCGAAGTAGGTGCGCAACTGGCGGACGGCCTCGGTGAGCACGGGGCTGTCCGTGTCCTCCGCCGGCTCGCTGCCGAGCCGGCCGGCCAGGCGCTGCAGCGCCCGGCGCGCCGTGCTCTCGTCGGCGTGGAAGACGACGTTGACCAGTCCCTGGCCGGTCGCCGCGAGCAGCAGCGGCCCGACGGGGGTGCCAGTCACGGTCCAGATCACTGCGCTCATTCACGCAGCGTAGTAGGCCTGGCGGTCACGCGCGCGCGGGACGGCGGTTGTGCCGGTGTGCGAGCACCAACCGCGGAGAGCCGACGGCCACGCGCGCGTGGACGGCGGCGGGTGCGGCCGCGCCCGGGAGATACGCGGCCGCACCGAGCGCCGTAATCCGTGGCCTTGTGCCGTCGGGCTACGACGCGGCGCCGACGAGGGCGTCCGAGAGTCTCCTCGTCGCCGGATCGCGGACGACGTCGGGGTTGTTGGAAATGATGCCGTCCACCCCGAGTCCCGCGAGCCAAGCTGCTGTGGGCCTGTCGTTCACCGTCCAGGTGTAGACCTCCAGCGGCCTGCCGTGAACGCCGTAGAGACGGTGCACAGCCTGGATGTACTGGGGCGTCACCGTCCGGTAGCTGGGGTTGATCTGGTCGGTGAATTTCGCGTACGCCGGCAGCTCAGCGACCGGGGGAGTGCCCAGGAACCCCGTCTTCACGGCCGAGTTGAGCTTGTGAACCATCCTCACGCAGTTCACGCTGAAGCTCTGGATGATCAGTCGCTGCGTGACGTGTTGATGGTTCAGCCAGCCCTTGCGCCACAGCAGGAACAGCGTCTGGGCCTCGATGGCCGGGTACCGCTCGGGCGACTTGAGCTCCATCAGGAGACTCTGGTGGTTGCGCTCGACCGCGCTGAGATACTCCTCCAGGGTCGGGACCCGCTGGCCCTTGTACCGCGGTGAGAACCAGCTGCCGGCGTCGAGCCTCTTGATCTCCTTCAGGGTGAAGTCGGAGATCCTCCAGGGGGCGCGGCCCGGGAAGACCTGCTCCACGTTCGTGGTACGCGCGAGAGTGGTGTCGTGCATCACGATCAGTGCGCCGTCCCTGGTGCGCTGGACGTCGTTCTCCACCCAGGTGATGCCGAGCTGACGGGCCTTGTCGACGGCCGCCAAGGTGTTCTCCGGCGCATAGGCGGAGGCGCCTCTGTGGGCGACGGGCACCGGATGATTCGGAGCGTCGACGGCGTGGGCCGTCGATACAGGGACGCACAGAGCCGAGAACCCCAGAAGTGCGCCGACTACGGCTGCGACCGAGCGTGTGTGCACGTGGACTCCTCGCGTCGTTCTTCGCTGATGCGCAACAGGCGGATGCGCAACAGAGAGTCGCAGCAGTGGCACGACCTGTGACAGGCGCTGAAGGGACAAAGGTTGAACGTGAACACGCATGGGGGAATGTGGGCTGTTCCATTTGCCGATAGTCGGCAGTGTGTTCCCGTGCGCGGTGGTCGGAGGCCCGGTGAGTCACGAGGGACGACCGGGCCGGCACGGTGGACGCCGACTCCACTGGGCGGGCCGGAACGGACTGCAGCCACGAGATGGAGCGGAGCCTCTCGGCCGGCGCCGCCGAGGCGGCCCCATGGCCGGTGTGAGGGGCTCTCCAAAGCCGGTATCAAGCCCATCCGCCCTGGTCAGGCGGCCCCCGACGGCGCTCGCTCCGCGGGTTGTCAGCGGCGAGTCGTACGGTGGAGCCATGCGGCCCGTAACCCAGATCGAACGCAAGGTGGCGCCCTTCGAGGTCGTCAGCCCCTATCAGCCCAGTGGCGACCAGCCCACGGCCATTGCCGACCTGGAGCGGCGGATCCGGGCGGGTGAGAAGGACGTGGTGCTTCTCGGCGCCACCGGCACCGGCAAGTCGGCGACCACCGCCTGGATGATCGAAAGGCTCCAGCGGCCGACGCTCGTCATGGCGCCGAACAAGACCCTCGCGGCCCAGCTCGCCAACGAGTTCCGCGAGCTGCTGCCGAACAACGCCGTCGAGTACTTCGTCTCGTACTACGACTACTACCAGCCCGAGGCGTACGTTCCGCAGTCGGACACCTACATCGAGAAGGACTCCTCCATCAACGAGGAGGTCGAGCGGCTGCGGCACTCGGCGACGAACGCGCTGCTCACCCGGCGTGATGTGGTGGTCGTCGCCTCCGTGTCCTGCATCTACGGCCTGGGTACGCCGCAGGAGTACGTCGACCGGATGGTGCAGCTCAAGGTCGGCGACGAGATCGACCGGGACGAGCTGCTGCGCCGCTTCGTGAACATCCAGTACGCGCGCAACGACATGGCCTTCACCCGTGGCACCTTCCGGGTGCGGGGCGACACGATCGAGATCTTCCCGGTCTACGAGGAGCTCGCCGTCCGGATCGAGATGTTCGGCGACGAGATCGAGTCGCTCATGACCCTCCACCCGCTCACCGGTGAGGTCATCAGCGAGGACGAGGAGCTCTACGTCTTCCCGGCCAGCCACTACGTCGCCGGGCCGGAGCGCATGGAGCGGGCCATCTCCGGCATCGAGGCCGAGCTGGAGCTGCGGCTCGCCGAGCTGGAGAAGCAGGGCAAGCTGCTGGAGGCGCAGCGGCTCCGCATGCGCACCACCTACGACATCGAGATGATGCGGCAGATCGGCACCTGCTCCGGCATCGAGAACTACTCGATGCACATCGACGGCCGTGCGCCCGGCTCCGCGCCCCACACCCTCATGGACTTCTTCCCTGAGGACTTCCTGCTGGTGATCGACGAGTCGCATGTCACGGTGCCGCAGATCGGCGCGATGTACGAGGGCGACGCTTCCCGCAAGCGGACGCTGGTCGAGCACGGCTTCCGGCTGCCGTCCGCCATGGACAACCGGCCGCTGAAGTGGGAGGAGTTCCTGAAGCGGATCGGCCAGACGGTCTACCTCTCCGCCACCCCCGGGCCGTACGAGCTCTCGCGCTCCGACGGCCACGTCGAGCAGATCATCCGGCCGACCGGCCTTGTCGACCCGGAGGTGGTCGTCAAGCCGACCGAGGGCCAGATCGACGACCTGGTGCACGAGATCCGCACGCGAGTGGAGCGGGACGAGCGGGTCCTGGTCACCACCCTCACCAAGAAGATGGCCGAGGACCTGACCGACTACTTCCTGGAGCTGGGCATCCAGGTCCGCTATCTGCACAGCGACGTCGACACGCTGCGGCGCGTGGAGCTGCTGCGCGAGCTGCGCTCCGGCGAGTTCGACGTCCTGGTCGGCATCAACCTGCTGCGTGAGGGCCTCGACCTGCCGGAGGTCTCGCTGGTGGCGATCCTCGACGCCGACAAGGAGGGCTTCCTGCGCTCCGGCACCTCGCTGATCCAGACCATCGGCCGCGCGGCGCGCAACGTCTCCGGCCAGGTCCATATGTACGCGGACAAGATGACCCCGGCGATGGAGAAGGCCATCGAGGAGACCAACCGCCGCCGGGCGAAGCAGATCGCGTACAACACGGAGCGCGGGATCGACCCGCAGCCGCTGCGCAAGAAGATCAACGACATCGTCGCCACCATCGCCCGCGAGGAGGTCGACACCGAGGAGCTGCTCGGCAGCGGCTACCGCAAGGCGAAGGAAGGCGGCAAGGTTCCGGTTCCGGCCATGGCGGGCAAGGGCGGCGGCCGTGGCGGAGCCGGCCGCAAGGACGGTGCTCTCACGGACCAGCCTGCGGCCGAACTCAGCGCGCTGATCGAGGAGATGACCGAGCGGATGCGGGCTGCCGCGGCGGAGCTGCAGTTCGAGGTCGCCGCGCGGCTGCGGGACGAGGTCGCGGAGCTGAAGAAGGAGCTCCGGCAGATGAAGGAGGCCGGTGTGTCCTGACCTGCGGCCGTGGTGTGTTGCAAGAGCGCCACAAAACGCCCCGCGGCCGTCGCCGCGTCCCCCTGTCGCTGCGTAGTGTTTCGTTCCAGACCGCTCATACAGGCGGTTGTCGGGGCGTTTGAGAGGGGACACCGCGTGAGCGTGAACTTGTCCAAGGGGCAGGGCATCAGTCTGCAGAAGTCCGACGGCGGCGTCCTGACCGCGGTGCGGATGGGCCTGGGCTGGCAGGCGGCCCCGCGCCGGGGGCTCTTCCGGCTGCGCGGGAAGGACATTGACCTCGATGCGTCGGCGGTGCTCTTCGCTGCCGAGAAGAAGCCGGTGGACGTGGTGTTCTTCCGTCACCTGGTGAGCGACGACGGCTCCGTCCGGCACACCGGTGACAACCTGGTCGGCGGCGCCGGCCGCGGTGACGACGACGAGGCGATCCTCGTCGATCTGCAGGGGGTGCCGCAGCACATCGAGCAGATCGTCTTCACCGTGAACTCCTTCACGGGGCAGACTTTCGCCCAGGTGGAGAACGCCTTCTGCCGCCTTGTCGACGAGACCAACGGCCAGGAGCTGGCCCGCTACACGCTCACAGGCGGCGGCGAGTACACCGCGCAGATCATGGCCAAGGTGCACCGGATGGGCACCGGCTGGCAGATGACCGCTGTCGGTGAGCCGGCCAACGGCCGTACATTCCAGGACCTGATGCCGTCGATCGCGCCGCACCTGTAAGTCCGTTTGCGGGAGTGAGCCGAAGGGCGCTCCCCCAGAGCTTCGCCTGGGCGGTGCCCCCATGCCGAAAGGGAGTGGGGGCACCTCCCAGCGGTGGCTGGGGGAGGGGCTGGGGTCCCCCAGCGGTATTCCCCCCTGGGCCTTGCGGCCCGGCTGGGGGGACCCCAGCGGTAGCTGGGGGAGTGCCCCAGGGGGAGCCCGGAGGCGAACCGAGCGCCAAAACGGGGCGCCGGCCGTCGGGGCTCAGGCGGGTGCGCCCTCGGCGGCCGCCGCCGCTTCCGCCCCGACGACGGGCCGGGTCTCCGGCAGCAGCGCGAAGCACCCCAGGCTCAGCAGAGCGATCCCCATCAGATAGGCGGCCACACCCCACGGCGTCCGCCCCGAGCCGCCGTCCGTCACCGCCGTCGCCACGATCGGCGTCAGCGCGCCACCGAGCACACCGGCCAGGTTGTAGCCGACAGCCGCACCCGTGCAGCGCACCTGCGGCTCGTACAGCTCGGGCAGATAGGCGGCGATCACGCCGAACATCGTGATGAAGGCCAGCAGGGCGCCGAGGAAGCCCAGGAACATCCACAGCGGTTCGCCTGTGCTCAGCAGAGCGATCATGGGGAACATCCACAGGGCCATCGCGGTGCAGCCGGCCAGACACAGCGGCCGCCGCCCGTACCGGTCGCCGAGCACTGCCGCGATCGGCGTGCACACGCCTTTGACCGACACCGCCGCCATGATGCAGGCGAGCATCACCGTCCGGCTCACACCCAGCCGCTCCGTGGCGTACGCCAGCGACCACGTGGTGACCGTGTAGAACACGGCGTAGCCGACCGCGAGGGCGCCCGCCGTCAGGAGCACCAGCCGCCAGTGCCCGCGGACCACCTCGACCAGCGGCACCCGGGCCCGTGCCCCGCCGGCCGCCAGCTCCTCGAACTGCGGGCTCTCCGCGAGCGAAGTACGTAGCAGCAGCCCGGCCAGAGCCAGCGCCCCGGCCGCCCAGAACGGCACCCGCCAGCCCCAGGAGCGGAACTGCGCATCGGTGAGCGCGGCGGACAGCGCCAGCATGATGCCGTTCGCGAGCAGGAAGCCCACCGAGGGCCCGATCTGCGGGAAACTCGCCCACAGCGCGCGCCGCCGCTCGGGCGCGTGCTCGGCCGTGAGCAGTACCGCACCGCCCCACTCACCACCCACTCCGAGCCCCTGGAGGAAGCGGAGGGCGAGCAGCAGGACGGGTGCGGCGACCCCGATCGTGCCGTACGTGGGCACGCAGCCGACGGCGACGGTCGCGATCCCCGTGAGCAGAAGCGAGGCCACGAGTACCGGCCGCCGCCCGTACCGGTCGCCGATGTGGCCGAAGACCACGGAGCCCAGCGGCCGCGCCACGAAGCCGACGCCGAAGGTGCCGAACGCGGCGAGCATCCCGGCCACCGGGGAGAATGTGGGGAAGAACAGCGGGCCCAGCACCAGGGCAGCCGCGGTGCCGTAGATGAAGAAGTCGTAGAACTCGATGGCCGTACCGACAAGGGATGCCGCGGCCAGGCGCGTCATCGAGGGGCGCCGCCGGCCGGTGGGGGTGTGATCATCCATGCCGCGCTCAACGAGCCCGCCGGCTGCCCGGTCACCGGGCGTGCGGCCGCGCTCCCCGGCGGCCCGGAAGCACTCCGAAGCACGCGGATGCGCAGGTGGGGCGCGTGCGGAACGCAGCGGTCAGTAGGTGACCATGATGCGCCGGGCCGGGCCGTCGACACGGATGGTACCGCCGTACGGGATCACCAACTGCGGGTCGGTGTGGCCGAGGTCGACGTCGAACACCGCCAACGTGTCGGGGGCGTACGCACCCAGCGCGCGCAGCACCGCCTCGCGCTGCTCCCGCACATACCGCGCCTTCTCCTCCGCGTCGTTCGGCCGGTTGAACGCCCACGCCTTGGCCCGCCCCATGAGCAGCGCGGGAAAGCGCCGAAGCAGGCCGCGCTCGCCCATGTTGCGCAGAATCCGGAAGACCTCCTGGGCGGTGGGCAGCTCCTCCGAGGTCTCCAGGAACAGCACGCAGCCGTCGTACGCGCTCTCGTCCGGCTGGATTTCGCGGCCGGCCATCAGCAGCCAGGACACGATCTCCAGATTGCCGCCCCAGCTGATGCCTTCGACGACCCGGTCGGGGTTGTGCCACAGCCAGCCGCTCGCCGGCTCCATCGCCGGCTCGGAGGCGAACGTCTCCGGATCCGCCCAGTCGCGGTCCTCGTCGCGGTACCGGTAGACGGGCGACAGGTCGTACGGACCGGACCGGAAGAGTGCGGCACGCAGCGAGTCGGCCGTCAGCGGGTGGATGGAGCCGGGGCGGCCGAGTTCCGTCATCACGCTCGCCCCGTGATAGCCGACGATGCCCGTGTTCCACAGGAACATCAGCAGATTGGTGTTGTCGCTGAAGCCGAAGAACGGCTTGGGGTTCGCGCGGATCAGCTCGCGGTCCAGCAGCGGCAGCACGGTGATCTGGTCGTCTCCGCCGATGCTCGCCATCACCGCCCGCACGGACGGGTCCTCGAACGCCCCATGGATGTCGTCCGCGCGCTCCCGCGGCGTCGACCCCATCGCGCGCGTGGTCGGGTATTCGACCGGCGTCAGGCCGAACTCCTTCTCCAGCCGCGCCAGTCCCAGCTCGAAGGGCATCGGCAGCAGCCCGGGCAGACCGGACGACGGTGACAGTACGGCGATCCGGTCACCGGGCCGCGGCTTCGGCGGGTACACGGGGATCACGGCGGGCGTCGGCATCTGCCGGAGCGTAGCCGCCCGCCACAGGCCGCGCGAGCTGGTTCACCAGCCGCGCTTGCGCCACTCCGGCAGGTGCGGCCGCTCCGCCCCGAGCGTGGTGTCGTCGCCGTGGCCCGGGTAGACCCAGGTCTCGTCCGGCAGTTGGTCGAAGAGCTTGGTCTCGACGTCGTGAATCAGAGTGGCGAAGGCTTCCGGGTCGTTGTGGGTGTTGCCGACGCCGCCCGGGAAGAGGCAGTCGCCGGTGAAGACGTGCGGATGCCCGTGCGGGTCGTCGTAGATCAGGGCGATGCTGCCCGGCGTGTGCCCGGCGAGGTGACGGGCCGTCAGCTCAATCCGGCCGAAGTGGATCGTGTCCCCGTCCTCGACCAGGACGTCCGTCGGGACCGGGATGCCGGGGGCGTCATAGCGGCCGGCGTAGGTGCGGGCGCCGGTCGCGCGCACGACCTGGCGCAGCGCCTGCCAGTGGTCGCCGTGCTGGTGGGTGGTGACGACCGCCGTGATGCCGCTGTCGCCGATGAAGTTCAGCAGGGTCCGCGGCTCGTTCGCCGCGTCGATCAGCAGCTGCACATCGGTGGCGCGGCAGCGCAGCAGATAGGAGTTGTTGTCCATCGGACCGACCGCGATTTTTGAGATGATCAGGTCCGGAAGCTCGTGAACGTCCGCAGGTCCGCCGACCTTGACTTCTCCGCTGTACACCATGGCGTCAGCCTAGCGGCGGCAGATCGGGCAGGGCAGAGCCAGGGGCATCGACGTCCGCGCCCTCCGTACGGCCGGTGAGCCAGCCGAGCAGCGCGGGCGCCGGGCCGCTGACGGCGACGGGCTCGCCGTCCGCCCGGCCGGTACGCCAGCTGCGGCCGTCGTCCGCGGTCACCAGCAGCGCGGGTACGTCGGCGCGGCCGGCGAAGCGCTCGCCTGCGACGTACTCCAGGTCGCGGTCGACGAACGCTGCCGGCAGGTCGCGGAGGGTGCAGCCGATGCCGAGGTCCACGTGGTGCAGCTCGATCTCGATGAGCCTGCGGAAGGGCACCCGCGCGGCGAGGTCGGTCACGCCGTTGCGCAGCTCGACCCGGCGCTCCCAGTGTTCGGGAGCGAGCGCGGCAGCGGCCTCGTCGAAGCGCGCGGCGCTGCTGCGGACGTCGTCGAGGTGGACGGCGAGGGTGCGGTCGGCATCCCGCTCGATGTCCGCGTCCCGGGACTCGTTGCTGGGATACATCGGGATGGGAGTGCCGGTACGGGCCGCGGTGAGGACGTTGACGAGCGCGTCGGCGTTGCGCGCCAGGTGGGCGAGGATGTGACCGCGGGTCCAGCCGGGGAGGCGGGAGGGCTCGCGGGCGGCCGCGTCGTCGAGCTTCGCGGCGGCGCCGAGTAGCCGGTCGGTCGCTTCGCGTACGGCAAAGAGGTCCGCTGCGTGATCCGTCGTGACGTGATCGGTCATGACTCGACGCTAGCGCCGCCACACGTTCGGGTGAAGCATGTCCATAGGCCCCGTAAATCGAATGTGCGTGCTATAGGCTCGGGAAAGGCATCACCAAGACATCGCTGTGGCGGCCCCCGTACCCTGGACGGCTGGGGGCCAGGCGCACCCCCGCTCTCTCAAGAAAGGTGCCGACCGGCGTGGCCGACCGTCTCATCGTCCGTGGCGCTCGCGAGCACAATCTCAAGAACGTCTCGCTCGACCTCCCCCGTGACTCCCTCATCGTCTTCACCGGGCTGTCGGGGTCGGGCAAGTCCTCCCTCGCGTTCGACACGATCTTCGCCGAGGGGCAGCGTCGCTATGTCGAGTCGCTTTCCTCCTACGCCCGACAGTTCCTGGGGCAGATGGACAAGCCCGATGTGGACTTCATCGAGGGCCTGTCCCCGGCGGTCTCCATCGACCAGAAGTCGACCTCGCGGAACCCGCGGTCCACGGTCGGCACGATCACGGAGGTCTACGACTACCTCCGGCTGCTCTTCGCGCGCATCGGCAAGCCGCACTGCCCGGAGTGCGGCCGGCCCATCTCGCGGCAGTCGCCGCAGGCCATCGTGGACAAGGTGCTCGAGCTGCCCGAGGGCAGTCGCTTCCAGGTGCTCTCGCCGCTGGTGCGCGAGCGCAAGGGAGAGTTCGCCGACCTCTTCGCCGACCTGCAGAGCAAGGGCTACAGCCGGGCCCGGGTCGACGGCCAGACCGTCCACCTCACCGAGCCCCCGAAGCTGAAGAAGCAGGAGAAGCACACCATCGAGGTGGTCGTCGACCGCCTCACCGTCAAGGAGAGCGCCAAGCGGCGGCTGACCGACTCGGTGGAGACCGCGCTCGGGCTCTCCGGCGGCATGGTGATCCTCGACTTCGTGGACCTCGACGAGGACGACCCGCAGCGCGAGCGGATGTTCTCCGAGCACCTCTACTGCCCCTACGACGACCTGTCCTTCGAGGAGCTGGAGCCGCGTTCCTTCTCCTTCAACTCGCCCTTCGGCGCCTGCCCGGAGTGCACCGGCATCGGTACGCGCATGGAGGTCGACCCCGAGCTGATCGTCCCGGACGAGGAGAAGTCCCTCGACGACGGCGCGATCACCCCCTGGTCGTACGGGCACACCAAGGACTACTTCTCGCGGCTGGTCGGCGCGCTCGCCGACGAGCTGGGCTTCCGTACGGACATCCCCTGGGCCGGGCTGCCGCAGCGGGCGAAGAAGGCCCTGCTGTACGGTCACCGGACGCAGATCGAGGTCCGCTACCGCAACCGCTACGGCCGCCAGCGCGCGTACACGACCTCCTTCGAGGGCGCGGTGCCCTACGTCAAGCGGCGGCACTCGGAGGCGGAGAGCGACAGCAGCCGGGAGCGCTTCGAGGGCTTCATGCGCGAGGTGCCCTGCCCCACCTGCAACGGGACCCGGCTCAAGCCGATCGTGCTCGCCGTCACCGTCGAGGGGAAGTCGATCGCGGAGGTCTCCGCGATGTCGATCAGCGACTGCGCCGAGTTCCTGCGGGGCCTGAAGCTGTCCGCCCGCGACAAGAAGATCGCCGAGCGGGTGCTGAAGGAAGTCAACGAGCGGCTGAGGTTCCTGATCGACGTCGGCCTCGACTACCTGTCGCTCAACCGCGCCGCCGGCACGCTGTCGGGCGGCGAGGCGCAGCGCATCCGGCTCGCCACCCAGATCGGCTCCGGCCTGGTCGGCGTGCTGTACGTCCTGGACGAGCCGTCGATCGGCCTGCACCAGCGGGACAACCACCGGCTGATCGAGACGCTGGTACGGCTCCGTGACCTCGGCAACACCCTGATCGTCGTCGAGCACGACGAGGACACCATCAAGACCGCGGACTGGGTCGTGGACATCGGGCCGGGCGCCGGTGAGCACGGCGGCAAGGTCGTGCACAGCGGTCCGCTGAAGGGGCTGCTGACCAACAAGGAGTCCATGACCGGGCACTACCTGTCCGGCAAGAAGGCCATCCCCCTTCCGAAGGCGCGCCGGCCCGTGGACGGCGAGCGGAAGCTCACCGTGCGCGGCGCCCGCGAGAACAACCTGCGGGACATCGACGTGTCCTTCCCGCTCGGGGTGTTCACGGCGGTGACCGGTGTCTCCGGTTCCGGGAAGTCCACGCTGGTCAACGACATCCTGTACACGCACCTGGCGCGGGAGCTGAACGCCGCCCGCACCGTGCCGGGGCGGCACACGCGCGTGGACGGCGACGACCTCGTCGACAAGGTCGTGCACGTGGACCAGTCGCCGATCGGCCGTACGCCGCGCTCCAACCCGGCCACGTACACCGGGGTGTTCGACCACATCCGCAGGCTCTTCGCCGAGACCATGGAGGCGAAGGTGCGCGGCTATCTGCCGGGCCGCTTCTCCTTCAACGTCAAGGGCGGCCGCTGCGAGAACTGCTCCGGCGACGGCACGATCAAGATCGAGATGAACTTCCTGCCGGACGTGTATGTGCCGTGCGAGGTGTGTCACGGCGCGCGCTACAACCGGGAGACCCTGGAGGTCCACTACAAGGGCAAGTCCATCGCCGAGGTGCTGGACATGCCGATCGAGGAGGCGCTGGACTTCTTCGAGGCGGTCCCGACGATCGCCCGGCATCTGCGGACGCTGACCGAGGTGGGGCTCGGATACGTACGGCTGGGGCAGCCGGCGCCGACGCTGTCCGGTGGCGAGGCCCAGCGCGTCAAGCTGGCGAGCGAGCTGCAGAAGCGCTCCACCGGCCGGACCGTCTATGTCCTGGACGAGCCCACCACCGGGCTGCACTTCGACGACATCAACAAGCTGATCAAGGTGCTCGAAGGCCTGGTGGACAAGGGCAACACGGTGATCGTCATCGAGCACAACCTCGATGTGATCAAGACGGCCGACTGGGTCGTGGACCTGGGGCCGGAGGGTGGCAGCGGCGGCGGCCTGGTCGTGGCCGAGGGCACCCCCGAGCAGGTGGCCGCCATCCCGGCCAGCCACACCGGCAAGTTCCTGCGGGAGATCCTGGGCGACCGCGTGAGCGACGGGATTCCGGCTCAGGCGGGGGAGCAGGCAGCCGTCGGCAAGGCTCCGGCGAAGAAGGCGGCCGCGAAGAACGCCACCCCCCGCAAAACGGCGGCGAAGACGGTCGCGGCGAAGAGCACCACCGGCAAGCGGACCGTCGGCGCCCGGACGACGAGTGCGGCCGGGAAGCCGCGCCGCGCC
>NZ_JBUEGC010000033.1:0-82922 GCF_054963655.1 Streptomyces sp. HSS9-12
CGCATCGCTTTCCACGGGGGCGCCCACAAGCGCCAAGGACCGTGCCTCGGCGCAGGCTTCAACGATAGGCGTCAGGCGCGGATCCTCGACCGTGATCGCTGGGGCATCGAGCTCGTATCCCGTCAGGGAGAGTTCGGGGAAGACCACCACCCGGGCGTCCGCAGAGCGAACCATCCCCGCGTGCGTCGCCGCGTTCGCCGCAACGTCATAAGGCACGCACGGCGGCTGGGCAGCTGCGATAACAAGCGGCTCACGCATGCGGACCCCCGGCTGTATGGCCGGAGCCTTCGAGAGGTGGCGGCGTCCACTGCAGCCCAGCTCTGTCCAGGCTGACCGTGATCCATTCTCGTCCGGCTGGACCGGCCACATTCCAGGTCCAGTGGAAGGGGCTCTTGCGCTTGCGCCAGGGAGGCCAACGAGGCGGTCGCCTGACACCCGCGATGTTGTGCACAAGATCGGCAAGCCACGCGATGCAGGCCACGTAGTCGTCATCGGGCCAGGTACTCAGAGGCTTACGGCGCCTGGCCATGTATCGAATCTCGACGACAGCCCAATACGTCAGATAGGCGGCTGCCGCGTGATCGTCGACGTGTCGCTTCGTGTCACCCACCGTGCCCCCTCCTGCCTGCATACACAGACGCCGCACCATAGCTCTGTGTCCTCTCCCGGCACAGGTGCCGGTACCTTCGACGGTATGGCGACCGAGCATCTGGGCGAACGAGTTGCGCGCCTTCGGCGACTGGCTGACCTCACTCAGGAGGGGCTGGCGGAGCGCTCCAACGTGTCCGTGGACGTGGTCCGCAAGCTGGAGCAGAAGCGGAAGCACAGCGCGCGGCTGCCCACCCTGCACGCGCTGGCCAAGGGGCTGGGAGTCGAGCTGACCAGCCTCCTCGGCGACCCGCCCGGCGTGCCGTCCAACGGGGAGGCGGAGCCACCGCAGTTGGTCGCTGTGCGCCGAGCCATCATGCCTCCGCTGTTCGCTCCGCCCCCCGAGCCAGGAGGGCCTGAACACCTGTCGATGGCACTGCTGCGAGCCGAGATTGCCGAAGGATGGACGCTCTATCACGACGCCGAGTTCGGCCGTCTCATGGAAACGCTCCCCGGCATCATCGCCGACGCTCGCTTTGCGGCTGCGGTCGGTAACGCTGACCAGCGTTCGGCAGGCCAGGCCGCACTGGGCAAGGCCCTTCAGCTTGGCGGGCATCTCGCGATCCGTTTAGGCAAGACGGACCTCGCCCTGTCGAGCCTTGAGCGCGCGATGGTGGCTGCCGGACATTCATCGAACCCGCTTCTAGCTCCGATGATCAGCAACTCCGTCGCCTGGGCGTACCAGCGGCAGAACCGCCTGGACGACGCGCAGAACCTCGCTGTCTACGCGGCCGACGGTGTGGAGCGCGAGCACGTCGGCTCCCCGGAGGGCGTACGGGTCTGGGGCGGCCTGCTGATGTCGGCGGCGACCAGCTACGCCCGCAGCGGCGACTACGACCAGGCCAGCGACATGATGCTCACGGCTGAACAGGCCACCGAGCGGCTGGCCAAGATGCCTCCACCTGCGGACGGCAAGATGCTGAGCATCTTCAACAAGTCCTCCGTGCGTATCGAGAGGGTACGTCTGGCGGTGCAGCACGCTCGCCCCGAGGAGGCGCTGTCCCTGGCTCGCGGAATGCGGCTGTCGAGCGACACACCCGCGTCGTGGCGGACGTGGCTGCTCCTCGATGTGGCACGGGCCTACACCGATGTCGGGAACGCCGAGGGAGCTGTGAAGGCCCTTGAGAGGCTGCGACGGGTGGCACCGTCGTGGATGCGGCACCATACCTTGGCCGTGGCCATCGTGACGGACCTGTGGTCCGGTCCTTCACACCCTCCCGGGCTGCGCAAGCTGGCCGAGTTCCTGGGCGTCGCCAACTAAGCGGTCAGAACTAGGACGTTACGTCCCTGTAGTTGCTCGCTCGCCCGCGGAAGCCTTATCTCATGGTCACCGACAGCGTGCGGAAGATGACGATCGGCGAAGAACCCAAGGCAGGTGAGCTGGCGAAGGACACCCGTACCGGCCGGGTCGGCATCGTCATGGCTGCGGAGGGCGGCAGGTTACAGCTCCGGCCACTGGGCGGCGGGCGCGAATGGGACGTGGAGCCAAGCGAAGTACGACGCCTCACGGCACGCGAGGAGTTGAGCGTTCGGCTCCAAGCTCGCAACCATGCCCACAGGTGGGGCAAGTGATCCGCGTTCCTGCCGGTTCGCCGAGGTCCTGATCATCGTGGCAGTCAGTGCTGCCTGCGGACTCGTGATCGGCCTCTCAGTCGTGGGTGATCCCACGTAAACCCGCCCTGGTGATGCCGGCCGATGACTCACCTGATCGTCGGCTGTGGATCCCGCGTCCCGTCACCAGGGCCGGCTTCCAAGCCCCCGCTCCGGCCACATCCGAGCCCTCGACAGGTGGCGCGGCCGGAGCGGGGCAACCTCACTCACAGAATGGAGATCAGGCATGAGTATCCCCGGAACGGACCCGTCTCCGATCCCCGACGCCAACCCGCGCACGTTACTCACAGAGGAGCAGTTCGCTAGCGTTCGCGGCACTGTCCTCGACGGCAACCCGGGCATGTCAGAGGACGTGGCTGGCCGCATCGTGGAGGAGGGCATCAAGTTCGTTGTGACCTGTGCGACGTTCCCCGGCGTGGCCCTGGCGCCCTCGCGAATCGTGGACGAGGGCTGGCACGCCCTGCTGCTTCACTCGAAGCTGTACTCCGACCTGTGCGCTCGCTTCGGCGAGTTCGTCCACCACTACCCGGGGTACGCCCCGACCAATTACGACCCGCCTATCCTCGACCGCACACGCGCCATGGTCGGCGAACTTGGTTACACGGCGGATGAGGAGCTGTGGGGACCGCCGGAGAAGGGCCTGCTCGTATCGGTCGCGGCCAAGTGCCAACATGCCCCGCAGTGCACGATCCGGCCCATGCCGAAGCCAGAGTGGCCCTAGCCTGACAGCATGACCGAAGACGAAGCACGGCACGTCGAGCACATGCTTCGGCTGTGCGGCATGCCCGGGGTCGCCGCTCCGGTGGATCCAGTCGGCTCCTCCGGAGAGTGGCGGATCTATGACCGGGCGGAACCGGACAACCGCAGGGACATCACGGCTGAGTCCAGGCAGGCTCTGTACGCCGCCGCCCGGTCGGGCGGCCCCTCGCGCCCAGAGTCCAGGGCGATCCGAGGGTTCATCGTTCCAGGTAGCTGAGTGCCTGCATGCGCAGACACATGCCCCGCCCATACCCACGCCACGGTGGCGCCGGTTGGGCGGGGCCGCTGGCTGCTCAAAGCTGGTGGCGGTGGCCGTGCGCAGACAGGCTCGGCGCCTGTCCCGGGCACCGCACGGTGCCCTGTCCATCCCACCTGGTACGCGCAATAGGTGACAGCGGGGGCGACCCACAGGGGTGCAGTACTGGGGGTCGAGGCCGTCGCGGGCTTCGAGCGGCCGCGTCGGCTGCGCCGGGGCGCGGGCCGACGGGCGGCCCTCAGTCGAGGTAGAGGCGGGACAGCACGCGATCTCTGGCCCTCGGCCATTCCGGGGCGAGGACGGCGTAGATCATCGTGTCGCGCCAGGTCCCGTCGAGCCGTCTGACATGGCGGCGCAGCCGGCCCTCGAGCAGGCCGCCCACATGGGACACGGCGTCATGGGACCGCTGGTCCAAGTGATCGATCTGCCATTGGACGCGGCCGTACCCGAGAACCTCGAACGCCTGGCGCATCATCAGCAGGTGCATCTCCACCTCGGCAAAGGTGTCCCACAGTCGGCGCGCGAGCCAGTACCAGCCGATGCCCACACGCTCGTCCATGGGAGAAATGTCCACGTAGGCGATCCAGCCCACCGCCTGGTTCGCTCCAGGGTCGACCACGGCGAACAGCACGGCCTCACTGGCCGCCTGCTGGGCCAGCCGCTGCTCCACGATCATGCGCATCCCGTACTCGGAGCCGGGGGTGAGCGCGGGCAGCCATTTCCATACCTCGTCGTCGGCCCCTCCGGTGCGCTGCAGGTCCGGGACGTGCACGAGGGCGAGCGGCTCCAGCCGGATGGATTGCCCCTGTATGACCACAGGGGAGGGGACACGTGCCGCCATATCGACACGCTAACGGCCGTCTGCGTCCGTGTCCCGGCTTCGCGTGCATCGGTGCCCGCCCTGGTACAAGCACAGACGCGGGCCGCGGGGGTACATCCCACCCGCGTTCCTGCTTACGTAACGGCTCCGAACTGCCGCAACGCCGCCGCGGCTACCGTGGGATCGCCACCGCCGCCTGGGGCCGGATGGGGAGGCGGTTCACCGGGCGGCCCGTCGCCGCGCGGACCGCCGCCGCGACCGCCGCCGGTGAGGTCACGACCGGCACGGCGCTTGCGGCCTTCGCCCCGAAGGGCGCGACCACGTCGCGCTCCTCGACCAGCTTCACAATCCGGATGTCGGGCGCGTCCAGCGCCGTCGGCAGCGCGTAGCCGGTGAGGTCCGGCCGCCGGATCACGCCGCGCGACGTCCGCAGGTTCTCCGTGAGCGCCGCGCCCACCCCCTGCGTCACGCCCGCCTCGATCCGGGCCGCGAGCTGCCGCGGGTTGAGCACCCGGCCGACGTCCTGGGCCACCGCCATCTCCACGACCCGCACCGAGCCCAGCTCGATGTCGACATCGACAACGGCCCGGATCGCACAGAACGCCAGCCCCACGAACGCGTCGCCCTGACCCGACTCGTCCAGCGGCTCGGTCGGGTGCGGTCGGCACTGCGCGGTCGCCCACAGCTCCTTGCCGTCCAGCGTCTCGTCCACCGTCGTGCTGAGCACCCCGTCGTACGAGGTGATCTTCCCGTCCGCGATCGTCAGCAGCTCGGTGGACATGCCGAACTTGTGCGCCAGCGGCTGCAATAGCTGCGTACGGACCATCTTGGCAGCCCGCTCCACCGCTCCGCCCGAGACCCAGGTGTGGCGGCCGTGGCAGGCCGGCCCGGCCGGGGGCTGGTCGGTGTCGACGGAGGCGACATGCACCTCCTCCACCCCCAGCGTCTCCTGCACGATCTGCCGGGCGAGGGTGGCGAAGCCCTGACCGGTCTCGACGGCGGCGCAGATGACCGTCGCCACCCCACCGTTGACCCTGACCGTGGCCGTGGAGACCTCGTCGGCGCCCTCCGCGCCCAGCATGTGCACCATGCCCAGGGCGTAGCCCACGCCGCGCCGCACCGCCCCGGGCTCGCCCGCGCCCTCGGGGCCGCCGGGCAGCAGCCACTCCTCCTCGGGGTCGTCCTTGGGCAGCGGGGGCAGCGGCGCGTCCCGCACCGCCTGCAGCAGCTCGGCGACCGGCGCCGGGCAGGTGACGGTCTGGCCGGTCGGCAGCAGATCGCCGGTCGCCATCACATTGCGCATCCGCAGTTCGACCGGGTCCAGCCCCAGCTTCGCGGCGAGCTTGTCCATCTGGCCCTCGTACGCGGCGCACACCTGCATCGCGCCCTCACCGCGGACGTGGCCGGACGGCGGGTTGTTGGTGCGTACGGCCCAGCCTTCGACGAAGACGTGCGGGACGACGTACGGGCCCGCGGCGAACGCCACCGCGGCGGCGAGGGAGTCCGAGGAGGCGTCGGCGTACGCGCCCGCGTCCATCAGGATCTGCGCCTCGACCTTGACCAGGCGGCCCTCGGCGTCGGCGTGGTGGCGGTAGCGCAGCAGGGTCGGGTGGCGGTGGGCGTGGCCGAGGAAGGACTCCTCGCGGGTCGCGGCGAGCTTCACCGGGCAGCCGGTCTTCAGGGCGAGCAGGCCGAGCGGCAGCTGGATGCCCGGGTCCTCGCGGTCGCCCAGCGCGCCCGGCACGCCGGTGACGACGACCTTGACGCGCTCGGGGTCGAGGCCGAAGCAGGCGGCGGCGAGGTCGCGGTCGGCGTGCGGGTCGGTGGAGGCGGTGTAGATCTCGACGCCGCCGTCGGGCCGGGGCACGGCGAGCCCGGCCTCCGCGCCGATGGGCGCCGGGTCCTGGCGGCCGACCCGGTACAGGCCCTCGACCACGACCTCGCCGACCATGTCCGGGTCGCCGAAGGAGAGCGGGATGTGGCGGATGAGGTTGCCGTCGGGGTGCAGCGGCTCGGCGTGGAAGGCCTTCTCCGGATCGGTGACGGGCTCGAGGATCTCGTACTCGACGGCGATGGCGGCGGCCGCGAGGCGCGCGGTGTCGGGGTGGTCGGCGGCGACGGCGGCGATCGGCTCGCCGTGGTGCCGGACCAGGTCTTTGACGAAGACCGGGCGGTCGGCGACCTTCCGGCCGTGGCAGGCGTCGCCGGGTACGTCCTCGTGTGTGATGACGGCCCGTACGCCCTGCATCTCGGCGGCGGCCGAGGTGTCGATGGAGACGATGCGGGCGTGCGGGTGCGGGGAGCGCAGCACGGCGGCCCACAGCAGGCCCTCGGCCCACAGGTCGGAGGCGTACGGGAAGGTCCCCTCGGTCTTGGCGAGCGCGTCGGCCGGCGGCAGGGACGCCCCGAGTCCGTGGGGGGCCGACTCGACGGGGGTGCCCGCGGCCGGTGTTGCGGTGGCCGCGTCCGGACCAGTCATCGCGCTGCCTTTCCGCTACCGCTGAGGGTGTGGGGGGTACGGGGCCGGCGCCCGGCGGCGGCCGGGCGGCCGGGGGCTTGCCGGGGGGCGACTGCGGGGGTCACACGTGGCCTCCCGTCGAGGGGTCGCCGTACGGGCCCGCCTGGTGTGGAATCCGCGGGGCGGGGTCGGGAGCGGGGTGCGGCGCCTCCGGCTCGGCGGCTTCGGCCGCCTCAGGGACCTCGGCCGCCTCCGCACGGCGCGCCACGACCTCGCGGACGGCCTCGAGGACCCCGCGATAGCCCGAGCACCGGCACAGATTGCCGCAGATCGCCTGCCGGGTCTCGAGCTCGGTCGGCGCGTGGTTGCCTTCGAGCAGGTCGTGCACGGTCATGGCCAGTCCGGGCACACAGAAGCCGCACTGGACCGCGCCGCTGGCCGCCAGGGCCTGTTGTACGTCGGACGGTGCGCCATCGGCCGCCAGCCCCTCGACCGTTCGGACCTCGCTGCCGGCCGTGGTGGCCGCCGGGACCAGGCAGGAAGCGACGAGCCGCCCGTCGACCTGGACGGAGCACGCCCCGCACACGCCCTGCGAGCAGCCGTCCTTGGCCCCGGCGAGGCCGAGGCGCTCGCGCAGCACGTAGAGCAGGGACTCGCCGATCCAGGCGTCGGTGACGGGGCGGTCGGTGCCGTTGACGGTCAGGACGTACGAGGCACCGGGGTGTTCGATGTGCGCGCCCGGTTCGGGCTCGTCGGCCGGGCCGGCCGCGGCCGCCTCCTCCGGTGCCGCGGGCTGGGGTACGGCGCCGGTGCCGACTTCGGGGTGCCCGAAGGCACCGTCGCGCACACCGCCGTCGCCTGCCGCCGCGTCCGCGCTCTCGGCAGCCGGCTCCTGGTCGTGGCCGGGGCCCGCCGAGGCGGTGTTGCCGCTATGGATCGCGGCTGCGGGTTCCTGACCGCCGGAGACCGCTGCGGCGCCGCCGGCGGAGTCGGCAGCGTCGTGGTCGGCGCCGGTGTACGCCGAAGGCACGCCGGCCGCCGGGCCGGACTGCCAGTGGCCCTGAACGGTCTCCTCCGGCTCGGCGTGAGAATTCGCGGTCGCGGCGTCGCCGGGGACGTGCCCCAGCCCGGTCGCAGCGTCGCCGGGGACGTGCCCCAGCCCCGTCGCGCGGCCAGCCGGAGCGGACCACTCGCCGCTGCTGTCGTCCGGCGCGTTGCCGTACGGGGCAGCGTCCGCGCCGTCGGGAGCCGGCCGCTGCACGCCGCGGCCCAGGGGGCGCCGGACGGCGGTCCCCTCGGCGCCCTCGCGGCGCTGCGCACCATCGCTGAAGCCGCCCTGGCCGCCTGCGGTCTGAGGTCCGCCGGTGGCCGGCCAGTGGCCGGATGTCTCGGGATGCGCCGGGGCGGTCTGCTCCGGCGCTGCGGGTGTGGACCAGTGGTCCGTGGACCCGGGCTGTTCGGCCCACCCGCCGTCGGCCCCGGCACCGCCTGCCGTGGCGGCGGCGCCGGGCGTGTGCTCGTCGGCCGGAGGGAACGTCCACTGGCCGGTCAGCCCGGTGCTGTCGGTTCCTTGGGCCGAGCCCCACTGCTCGCCACTGACGGCGGCGCCAGGCTCCGTCCACGCGCCGGTCTGGTCGCCCTCCGCGGGCGCAGCGGTGCTTCCGTGCGCCCCCGAGCCGCCGTACGCGCCGCCGCCGTACCCGCCGGGGCCGCCGTACTGAGTGGCCGGCCCATTGCCGACCACGTACTCGCCGGACTCCTCCAGGGCGTCGTCCGCCGTCGTCGGGATCGTCCACTGCCCCTGGGCGGCCTGCTCGCTCCAGCCGCTGCCGTCGGCGGGCATGCCGTCCTGGCCGCCCGCCTGCCACTGGCCGCCGGGGGTGTATGCCGCGCCCTGCGCGGAAGCCGTACCCGCATCGGCGAACGGCATGGTCCACTGGCCCCCGTGCCCCGGGTCGGCGGGGGCCTGCGGGCTCGTGGGCGTGATGGCAGGCGGTACGTATCCCTGGCCGGGCGCGGCCAACGGGTCCGCCCCGGCCGGCATCGCGGACGGCGCGAGGAACCCGTCGGGCAGTTGCACGAACGCCGTGGCGTCGGCGTCGTACTCACCGCCCTGCGGCAGCTGCTGCCAGCCGCCCGCCGGCTCGGGCTGCTGCGGCCTTTGCGGCGGCTGTTCGGAAGTCATGCGAGCGCCCTCCCCAGTGCTCGGCGGGCCAGTGCCGCTACCGTACGCCGCAGATGCAGTACGGCGGGTGGCAGGGCGGGGACTTCTCCGCCGTCCTGCGGGGGCTCCGGGTCGGGGATGCAGGCGGCGGCGACGTACTCGCCGAACGCGGCCAGCGCTTCCGGTGCCAGCGCGCGCTCGCCGTCCCAGTCGATGAGTCCGGCCACCCAGCGCTCGGCCTCCAGCGGCCGCAGCGGCATCGGGGCGATCGCGCCGACCGCGCAACGCACCCCGCGCCGCGCCGGATCCAGGACGACGGCGACCGAGGCGACGGCCCGGCCCGGGCCCGTACGCCCGGTGGCCTTGAGGAACGTCTGCGGTGCGTGCAGCAGCGGAACCCGTACGAATGCGACGAGTTCGCCGGGTCGCAGCATCTCCATCCCGGCGAGCAGATGGCTGACCGGGATCTCCCGGCGCGCGCCCCCCGGGCCCGCGATGACCAGCGTGGCCTCGAGCGCGGCGAGCACGGGCAGCGAGTCGCCGGTCGGGGCGGCGCTGACGATGTTGCCGCCAAGGGTGCCCGCGTTGCGGATCTGGGGTGGGCCTGCGGCGCGCGCGGCCGCGGCGAGCGCCGGGATGAGCGCCGCGAAGTCGGGGCGCCCCATACGGGCGTGGGTGAGGCCGGCACCGAGGAGGGCGTGCCCGTCCTGGTACTGCCAGCCGCGGATCTCGCTGATGCGGCCGAGGCCGACCAGCCCGGCGGGCCGCAGCAGGCCGGAGTTGACGGCGGCCATCAGGTCGGTGCCCCCCGCGACGGGCACGGCTGCGGGCATGGCGGCCAACGCCGCGACAGCCTCGTCCAGCGAGGCCGGCAACGTCACCGTCTGCGCCCCCTGCGGTGCGTGCGTGGTCAACCCAGCTGCCCCTTCCCGGTGTCCCGCCTGTGCGCCGTACGGTACGTGCTCACAGCCTGGACGTGGCAACTCTGGCACATCTTCCCGGCCCGCCGACGCGAGGGTCCGCCAAGGATGCTTCTGTCCCTGACCTGGGCCATGGTCCGCTTTCTCCGGCTGTCACCCCTGAGTACGGATTGCCACTCTCCAGGGAGCATGTACGACTTATGCCTCGTGTAGGGATCCACGCTTCCAGGCACGGGCGCACGCGGGCGCGCCTTCGCCGGCGGCTCACACGATCGGGGGCGGCCCCTCGATCGGGCGTCCGAGTACGCCGGGGCGGCGCTGCCAGGGGCGGGGACCCGCGGGCGGGCGGAAGTCGACGCCGAGGGCGTCAAGTCGTGCGCAGTGGACGGCCATCCGGGACTCGAAGGCGGCGAAGTCGCGCTCGGCCGGGGGCGGGAGGTGGGACCAGGCGACCTCGGCGAACGCGGCGAGCCGCGGGAAGGTCTGGTAGTCGACGCGCTGGGCGTTCTCCAGCACCTCGGTCCAGACGTTGGCCTGGGTGCCCAGTACCCGGTCGGCCTGACGGGGCGTCAGCTGGGCGGTACGGGCTCGAACTGCCTGCGCGGCCGGGGATGCCTGCCACTGCTCCTTGGGGCACTCATCGCCGCCGAGGTGCACCACGGTGGCGGGAAACAGCTCCAGGACCTCGTCGAGGACACCTTCGTAGAACCGGAGGGTGTTGTCAGTGGGGGCGAGAACATTCGGATCGATGCCCCAGGTCGTCCGGACTCCGAGGGAACTGGTGTCGATGACATCGCGGTTGCCCAGTTCCGGATACGCGGCGATGGCGGCCAGCGAGTGCCCGGGAATGTCGATCTCCGGGACGACGGTGATATGCCGCTCGGCGGCGTAGGCGACGATCTCGCGGATGTCATCCTGGGTGTGGACAGCACGCCCGGCCGTCTCCCATCGGGAGGCAGCCGGGCGCGTCACAGCCTGGGCCTGGCGGGCCGCACAGCAGAGGCGGGGCTTACTTCTTGTCGCCGCCCTTGTCCTCGCCGCCGGCGCCCATCGACTCGTAAATCTCCTTGCACAGCGGGCAGACCGGGTACTTCTTCGGGTCGCGCCCCGGAACCCAGACCTTGCCGCACAGCGCGACGACGGGCGTGCCGTCGAGCGCGCTCGCCATGATCTTGTCCTTCTGAACGTAATGGGCGAAGCGCTCGTGGTCGCCGTCGCCGTGCGACACCTGCGGCGTCGGCTCTACGAGGGTGCCGGTCCCTGCCCCGCGCTCGGGCTCAAGAGTGCTCATACCGGCAAGGGTACTCAAGCGGTCCGCGGTCGGGCCGTCCCCGACGCCGCGGCCCTCCCCCGCTCAGTTCAGGCTCGGGTCGTCCGGGTAGGTGGCCACCATCGCCAGCTCGTTGCGCTGCCGCCGCAGCACGGCGCGCCACAGCTGCTCGGGGTCCGGCGAGGACACATCCCCGGGCTCGGACTCCACCACATACCAGGCGCCCTCGACCAGCTCGTCCTCCAGCTGGCCGGGCCCCCAGCCCGCGTACCCGGCGAAGATCCGGAGGGACCCCACGGCCGCCGCCAGCAGCTCCGGCGGCGCCTCCAGGTCGACCAGCCCGATCGCCCCGTACACCCGGCGCCAGCCCAGCGGCCCCTCCCCCACGGCCGCCCCGGATTCGCCGGGCACCACGGCGACGCCCAGCGCCGAGTCCAGCGAGACCGGACCGCCCTGGAAGACGACCCCCGGCTCCCCGGCCAGCCCCGCCCAGGACTCAAGAATGTCGCCGACCCCCACGGGGGTCGGCCGGTTCAGCACAACACCCAGTGAGCCCTCCTCGTCGTGGTCGAGGAGCAGCACCACCGCGCGGTCGAAATTCGGGTCGGCCAGCGCCGGTGTCGCGACAAGCAGCCGTCCTGTGAGCTCGGACACCTCGGTCATGACGACATGATCCCGCACCTTCGGCAGGTACGGGGGATCGATGGCGTGAGAAGGCCGAGAGCAGACGGGGCGTACGGCGGCAGCAGGGGCGCGCCACGCCGCATCGGTGACCGTATGCGGCAGAGGCGGAACGGTACATGTTATTACCCGGACATAACGTGCGGTTAAGGCACTTGGCCTTACGGACGGGGGCCAGAAGGCCCTTAACATTTCAGTTCGGCCCCTGCCCAACTCCAGGAACGCGAGATCCATGACCGACGACGTCCTGCTTGTCCACGGCGGCACACCGCTCGAGGGCGAGATCCGTGTCCGCGGCGCGAAGAACCTCGTACCGAAGGCCATGGTCGCCGCCCTGCTCGGCAGCGAGCCCAGCCGTCTGCGCAATGTCCCGGACATCCGCGACGTGCGCGTCGTCCGCGGGCTGCTGCAGCTGCACGGTGTGACCGTCCACCCAGGCGAGGGGACAGGGGAGCTGATCCTCGACCCGTCGAGGGTCGAGAGCGCCAATGTCGCCGACATCGACGCCCACGCCGGGTCGTCCCGGATCCCGATCCTGTTCTGCGGCCCGCTGCTGCACCGGCTGGGCCACGCCTTCATCCCGGGCCTCGGCGGCTGCGACATCGGCGGCCGCCCGATCGACTTCCACTTCGACGTGCTGCGCCAGTTCGGCGCGACGATCGAGAAGCGCCCGGAGGGCCAGTACCTCGAGGCCCCGCACCGGCTGCGCGGCACCAAGATCCGGCTGCCGTACCCGTCGGTCGGCACGACCGAGCAGGTGCTGCTGACGGCCGTGCTGGCCGAGGGTGTGACCGAGCTCTCCAACGCGGCGGTCGAGCCGGAGATCGAGGACCTGATCTGCGTCCTGCAGAAGATGGGCGCGATCATTTCCATGGACACCGACCGGACCATCCGGATCACCGGTGTCGACAAGCTCGGCGGCTACAACCACGGCGCGCTGCCGGACCGCCTGGAGGCGGCGTCCTGGGCGTGCGCGGCACTCGCGACCGAGGGCAGCGTGTACGTCCGCGGTGCCAGCCAGCGCGAGATGATGACCTTCCTCAACACCTACCGCAAGGTCGGCGGCGCCTTCGAGATCGACGACCACGGGATCCGGTTCTGGCACCCGGGCGGCCCGCTGAACGCGATCGCGCTGGAGACGGACGTCCACCCCGGTTTCCAGACCGACTGGCAGCAGCCGCTGGTGGTGGCGCTGACGCAGGCGTCGGGCCTGTCGATCGTGCACGAGACGGTGTACGAGTCCCGGCTCGGCTTCACCAGCGCGCTCAACCAGATGGGGGCGCACATCCAGCTGTACCGCGAGTGCCTCGGCGGCTCCGCCTGCCGCTTCGGCCAGCGAAACTTCCTGCACTCGGCTGTCGTGTCCGGGCCGACCAAGCTCCAGGGCGCCGATCTGGTCATCCCGGACCTGCGCGGCGGCTTCTCGTACCTGATCGCGGCGCTGGCGGCCCAGGGCACCTCCCGGGTCCACGGCATCGACCTGATCAACCGCGGCTACGAGAACTTCATGGACAAGCTCATCGCGCTCGGCGGCAAGGTCGAGCTGCCGAACGGTTCAGACGAGGTCTGAGCGGCCCGTAGGCGCCCGATCAGCAGCACGAAGAAGGGCGGCCACCCTCCCGGGGCGGCCGCCCTTGACGTAGGCGCTCGGCGGCGGTGCCGCAGGGCTGTCCTTACTTGCCCTTCGCGGCTTCCTTGAGCTTGGAGCCCGCGGAGACCTTCACGCTGTAGCCCGCCGGGATCTCGATCGGCTCGCCGGTCTGCGGGTTGCGGGCGGTACGAGCGGCACGGTGGGTGCGCTCGAAGGTCAGGAAGCCCGGGATGGTGACCTTCTCGTCGCCCTTGGCGACGACCTCACCGACGATCTCGGCGAAGGCGGCCAGAACGGCGTCGGCGTCCTTGCGGGTCACCTCGGCGCGGTCGGCCAGAGCGGCCACCAGCTCACTGCGGTTCATAATCGTGTACTCCCGTGTTCTTCTTGCCAATGAGGCGTGAGATCGAAGCCGATGCTGCCAGGGCCCTCGGACAGTCCCCGGACCCGGGTCTGGTGCCAGACCCTCGCGCCCGATTACGCATCCTGCCCCCACCTGCGGCGGGAAAGCCAATCCGGCACCCTGAAGAGTCACACGAAAAGCACGAGTGCCTCGTCGCGGTGACGCGGTGGTGACGCTCCGTCCGCTTCCGGCAGCGCACCGCAGGGCTCTCCGCCAGGGGTCGCGGCCAAGATGTGCCGGTCAGCGTAGGGGCCTGTACGGCCCCCGGGAGCGGCGACGCGCCGCTCCCGGGAGCCGAGGGGCGAAAATTCGCTCTAGACGGTGCTGTTGCTCGTCACAGCGGCACCCGCGGCCCGCGCGGCGTCGCGGACGGCACCGGCGACCGCGCCCGCGACCTTGTCGTTGAAGACACTCGGAATGATGTAGTTCGGGTTGAGCTCGTCCTCGGTAACGACGTCCGCGATGGCACTCGCGGCCGCCAGCATCATCTCGGTGTTGACCGTACGGGACTGCGCGTCCAGCAGACCGCGGAAGACTCCCGGGAAGACCAGCACATTGTTGATCTGGTTGGGAAAGTCGCTGCGGCCGGTGGCGACGACGGCGGCGGTCTGCCGGGCGACGGCCGGATCCACCTCCGGGTCCGGGTTCGCGAGCGCGAACACGATCGCACCGTCCGCCATGGCGGCCACATCCTCCGCACCGAGGACGTTGGGCGCCGAGACGCCGATGAAGACGTCCGCGCCGCGCACGGCCTCCTTGAGGGTGCCCGTGACGCCCTCGGGGTTGGTGTTGTCGGCGATCCAGCGCAGCGGCGACCCGGGGTCGGCATCGACCAGGTCCTCGCGGCCGGCGTGCACGACGCCGTGGATGTCGGCGACGACCGCGTGCTTGACGCCGGCGGCGGTCAGCAGCTTGAGGATGGCCGTGCCGGCCGCGCCCGCGCCGGACATGACCAGCCGCAGGTCGCCGATGTTCTTGTTCACCACGCGCAGGGCGTTGGTCAGGGCGGCCAGGACGACGATGGCGGTGCCGTGCTGGTCGTCGTGGAAGACCGGGATGTCCAGGGCCTCGCGCAGCCGCGCCTCGATCTCGAAGCAGCGCGGCGCGGAGATGTCCTCGAGGTTGATGCCGGCGAAGCCGGGGGCGATGGCCTTGACGATCTCGACGATGGCGTCGGTGTCCTGGGTGTCCAGGCACAGCGGCCAGGCGTCGATGCCGGCGAAGCGCTTGAAGAGGGCCGCCTTGCCCTCCATCACCGGGAGCGCGGCCTTGGGCCCGATGTTGCCCAGGCCCAGCACCGCGGAACCGTCGGTGACGACGGCCACACTGTTGCGCTTGATGGTGAGGCGGCGGGCGTCCTCGGGGTTCTCGGCGATGGCCATGCACACCCGGGCGACGCCCGGGGTGTAGACCATGGACAGATCGTCGCGGTTGCGGATGGGGTGTTTGGACGCCATCTCGATCTTGCCGCCGAGGTGCATCAGGAACGTACGGTCGGAGACCTTGCCGAGCGTGACGCCCTCGATGCCGCGCAGCTTCTCGACGATCTCGTCGGAGTGGGTGGTGGAGGTGGCGGCGATGGTGACGTCGATGCGCAGCTTGTCGTGACCCGAGGCGGTGACGTCGAGGCCGGTGACGGATCCGCCGGACGACTCCACGGCCGTGGTGAGCTGGCTGACCGCGGTCCCGCTGGCGGGTACCTCCAGTCGAACCGTCATCGAATACGAGACGCTGGGCGCCGTTGCCATCGACTTCCTCTGCTTTCCCTGTTCGCGTTGCGCGTGTGCACGGGGTCGCCGGTGCCACGCCGTCCGATCGTCCCACCTACCAGCCGGTAGACGGTAACCAGCCGACCATTTCGGAAGAATTTATCCACAGTACGAGAGGGAGCTCCCGCGGTAGGAACCTCTGCTTCCGCATGAGCATCAGCAACCATCGCGAAAGCGACGACGGGCGCCCCTCCGCGTGGAGGAGCGCCCGCCGGACGTTCCAATGGCACCGACCCGCCATGCTCGCCTCGCGGCAAGTGGTCGCTCGTAGCGACAATGGTTGGGCCCGGGGGCTTGGATCGGGCCGGTGCCACATCACAGGCTAACAAAGGCGCCCGGGAAGTCATTCCCTGTGCGGCAGTTGACGCCAAAAGCGCCCCGATCGGCCGCGCCGGACCGGTCCCGCGCCCCCTTGGCCGGTCGGCGCCGTGCCGAGCGGTCAGTCCCTGAGCAGGTCCGGGACCCCTTCCGCGTCCGGTGCGTCCCGGTCGGTCGAGAGCACCGTCAGGCGCTGCGTGGCCCGGGTCAGCGCCACGTACAGCACGCGCAGCCCCGCCGGGGACACTCCCCCGGAGACTTCGTCCTGGGTGCGGGTTCCCCCAGCGGTAGCTGGGGGAATGCCCCCAGCGATCTCGGCGGGTGAGACCACGATGGTCGCGTCGTACTCCAGCCCCTTCGCCTCCAGGCTGCCCAGCGCCACCACCCGCTCGCCAAGCCCCGCCAGCCAGTGCCGGGCCTGCTCGCGGCGCTCCATGGCCACGACCACGCCGACGGTGCCGTCCACCTCGTCCAGGAGCCGCTGCGCCTCTTCCCGTACGGAAGTGGCCAGGTCGCCCTGGGCGACGGCGAAGCGGGGTGCCTGGCCGGTGGAGCGTACGGCCTCCGGCGAGCGCATGCCGGGCATGGCGCGGGCCAGCACTCTGGCGGCGACCTCGGCGATCTCCGCCGGGTTCCGATAGTTCACGTTCAGCGTGAACTGGCGCCGGGGCCGGCTCCCGAGGGCCTCGTCCCGGGCATGGGCCGCCTCCTCGGGGTCGGACCAGGAGCTCTGCGCCGGGTCGCCGACGATCGTCCAGGTGGCGTGCCGGCCACGGCGGCCGACCATCCGCCACTGCATGGGGGTGAGGTCCTGCGCCTCGTCCACGATGACGTGCGCGTAGTCCGTCCGCTCCTCCTCCAGCCTCTCGGCACGGGCACGGCCGGCCGCCGCCCGGTCGGCGAAGGTGGTGAGCTCCTCCAGGCCGGTGAGCTGGTCCAGCGGACTGAAATCGCGCTTGCGGGGGCGGGCCGGAGCGCCGAGCAGTACGTGCAGCTCGTCCAGCAGGGCCACGTCGTGGACGGACAGCGGGCCGTGGCCTCCGGCGTCCAGCCGCTGGAGCGAGCGGGCCAGCCGCCGCACTTCCCCGGGGCGCAGCACGCTCGCACCGCGGTGGGAGCCCCCGGCCCACCGGCTGAGCCGCCGCGCGTCGGCGAGCGCGGCGAGGACTCGGCGCGGGGTGAGCTCGGGCCACCAGGCGTCGAGGAAGTCGGTGAAGGACGGCTCGGTGGAGATGTCCTCGTCAAAGCCCTGCCGGGCTTCGGCGGCCAGCTCCGGGTCGGTGTAGCGCCTGCCCGCGCCGGACTTGGCCCACAGCGCGTCCAGCAGCAGCCGCCGGGCGCGCGGCCGCAGCAGATTGATGGGCGCGGTGCCGGCCAGTGCCGAGTGGCGGATGCGCTTCAGCTCCGCGGCGTCGAGCTCGACGCGCGCGCCGAACGCCACGACGCGCAGGCTCGTGGGCGGATCCGACAGCTCCAGCGTGCCCCGGGCCGCCTTGCGCAGCACCTTCACCATCCGGCTGGAGCCCTTGATCCGGGCGACGGCCGGTTCGTCGTAGGCCGTGGCCTTGGCACCCTCCACCAGGGAGCCGACCGCACGGATCGCCACCTGCCCCTCCTCGCCCAGCGAGGGCAGTACGCCCTCGGTGTACGCGACGAGCAGCGGGGTCGGGCTGACGACGAGGATGCCCCCGGCGTAGCGTCTGCGGTCCTGGTAGAGCAGGTACGCGGCGCGGTGCAGGGCGACCGCCGTCTTGCCGGTGCCCGGGCCGCCGCCGACCTCGGTGACGGACGCGGCCGGGGCCCGGATCACCAGGTCCTGCTCGGCCTGGATGGAGGCGACGATGTCACGCATGGCGTGGGTACGGGCCCGGCCGAGCGCCGCCATGAGCGCGCCGTCACCGACGACGGGCAGCTCGGCGCCGTTCAGGGTGGCCGTCAGCTCGGGCCGCAGCAGGTCGTCCTCGACGCCCAGGACCTTGCGGCCCTTGCTGCGGATGACGCGGCGGCGTACGACGCGGCCGGGGTCCTTGGGGGTCCCCCGGTAGAACGGCGCGGCGGCGGGCGCCCGCCAGTCGATGACCAGCGGGGAGTAGTCGGCGTCCAGGACCCCGAGCCGGCCGATGTGCAGGGTCTCGGCGATGTCGGCGTAGCTGCCGCTGTCGTCGGTGCGGATCGCGTCGTCGGCGGGCTCGACGGAGGTGTACGCACCGTCCGGGCCGCGGGCGCCGTCCTTGCCGCGCAGCAGGTCGATCCGGCCGAAGAGGAAGTCCTCGAATTCGCTGTTGAGGCGGTTGAGGTGGACTCCGGCGCGGAAGACCTGCGCATCCCGCTCGGCGAGCGCGCCGGGTGTGCCGACCTGGCCGCGACGGGCGGCGTCGTTCATCAGGAACTCGGCCTCGTGGATCTTCTCCTCGAGACGCCGGTACACCTGATCAAGGTGACTCTGTTCGACACTGATCTCCCGGTCCCGAACGGAATCGACTGCGGCATCCTGCGCGGCCACCCCACGGCCCCCTTCTGCTGTGCTGGGAGCCGTCAACCGTACGCGAACCGGTCGTACGGTGCACCTGGGCAGCCTCTGAACGTCTGTTCGACCCCGCGCCTCGCGCCGACGGGCGAGGGTCGCGCGACCCGGCTCCCCGCCCATTCACCTCTTTTCGGACGCGAATGGGCGGGGAACCCCGCTGCGCAGCGCGGCAGCGCCGATGCCTCGCCGGGGAGGCGTTACGCGCCGACCGAGACCAGCCGCTGTCCGTCGAAGGTGCGGACCTCGAAGTGGTCGATCTGGTCGCGGTTCATGGCGGCACCGCCGTGGACGTACAGCGGCTTCTTCGCCATTTCGTTACTGCTGTCGGGAATGCCGTAGCCCCACTTCGGGACCGCCCAGGTGGTGATGATCTGCTTCTCGCCGTCCTTGCCGACCGCGACCAGGCTGCACTTGAGCGGGCCCTTGACGTTCTTCAGCTCCAGAACGGCGTGGGTGCCCCAGGCCTTGGGCTCGGTGCCCACGGTGGCGGTGACCTTGGTCTGCGGGTCCGTGGCCTCGACCTTGTCCTGCATCTGGTTGAAGAAGGCGTCCTCGGCGGGGCTGGTGGGGTGGTCGTGCGGGGGCTTCGCGACGATGCCGGGGTCGGAGCCCTTCGGGGCGTCGGTGGCCATGGAGGTCACGACGGGGCCGCCGACGATCAGGGCGACCGCGGCCGCGACCAGATACAGGCCGCGCCGCTGCCGCTTGCGGCGGGCGACGGCGACCTCGTCGACCAGCCGGTCGAGCAGCGGTGCGCTGGGCTGCGCATGCAGAATGCCGGGGTCTCCGAGGGCCGTGGGGGTCTCGGCCAGCGTGGCGAGCAGGGGCTCCAGCCCCATGAACCCGTCCAGCTGTTCCTGGCAGTACCCGCAGCCGGCCAGATGGGTCTCGAAGTGCGCCGCGTCGGCCGGGTCGAGGACGCCGAGCGCGTACGCGCCGACGGCCTCGTGCTCGCTGTGCCGCTCGGGCGTTGTCATGCCCTTACTCCTCGTTCCTCGAGCGCGAGCTTCATCGAGCGCAGCGCGTAGAAGACACGGGATCTCACTGTCCCGCTGGGTATACCGAGCCGCTCGGCGGCCTCATTGACCGTACGGCCTTTGAAGTAGGTCTCGATGAGCACCTCGCGGTGCGCGTCGCTGAGGTCGCCCAGGGCGTCGGAAAGCGTCATGAGCCAAAGCGCTTTGTCGATCTCGTCCTCCGCGGGCATGACTTCCAGGGGCGATGGGTCGACCTCCTGGGGGCGAGCCTGGCGGCTGCGATGGGCGTCGATGACGATGCGCCTGGCTACTGTCACCAGCCAGGGTCGTATCGAGCCGGTGGCCCGGCCCAGCCGGCCCACATTGCGCCAGGCACGCACCAGCGTCTCCTGGACAACGTCCTCCGCACGGTGCCGGTCGCCTGCGACCAGCCTCAGCACGTAGGCGAACAGCGGTCCCGCGTGTTCGGTATAGATGGCTCGCATCAGCTCCTCGTCCGGCATGGGGGCGCTGCTGGACGGGGGCTGTACGGCCCGGTGTCGGGTCCTTGACGGACGATGCTCGGCCACGGCCGCATCTTTGCGCACCCGAACCTCCCGGTCGAGAGCCTTCTGTGAACCAATGTTTCATACAACTACGGGACAGAACCGATGAGTCGGGCGGTGGCCCGCAGCCCTCGTCTGCTGCGGGCCCCGCCCGATCCTCAGGCCACCGATGTGGGGGAAGGCTCAGCGGCTCGAGGATTTCCCTTGATTACGAGGGGGGCCGGTGAACGTCTCAACCGACCGCGAGAAATTTTCCGGGAGTTGGGGTTCGGTCGTCGTCATGGTCGATGGTCAGTGGCTCGGTGTAGGCTCCTGACCTGGAGCAACCCTCCAGGAATGGCGGCGAGTCGGCACGACCGGCACAGGCCGGTGGCTATGCACCGGCGCCGTACTTGGACTCGGCCGACGGGTCGAGGGCCAGGCGGTAGCCGCGCTTGACCACCGTCTGGATGAGCTTCGGCGTGCCCAGGGCCGTACGGAGGCGGGCCACCGCCGTCTCCACCGCGTGCTCGTCCCGGCCCGCGCCGGGCAGCGCACGCAGCAGCTCCGCGCGCGAGACCACCCATCCCGGGCGCCGGGCCATGACCCGCAGCAGACCCATGCCCGCGGGCGGTACGTAGCGCAGCTCGCCATCCACCAGCACCGCGTGCCCGCGGATCTCGACCCGGTGGCCGGCGACCGGCAACGGCTGGACCCGGCCGGGCAGTTCGACGCACAGCAGCTGCACCAGCGGTCCGAGCCGGAAGCGCTCCGGCTGCGCCGTGTCGATGTCGTGCGCCTTCAGCGGCAGCGCGGTCACCGGCCCGACGCACGCGGGCAGCACATTGTGCCGCAGCGCGTCCAGCACCTCGTCCTGTATGCCGCGCTGCTCCGCCCGCTCGAGCAGGGAAGCGGCGGCGGGCGCGCTGGTGAAGGTCACCGCGTCCAGCGAGCACGCGACGATGGCGTCCAACAGCCGGTCCACGGGCCCGAGGTCCTCCGGGGGCATCCAGCGGTAGACCGGCACGCCCACCACCTCGGCGCCCGCGGCCCGCAGTGACTCCACGAACCCGGGCAGCGGCTCGCCGTGCAGCTGGACGGCGAGCCGGCGGCCCGCGACGCCCTCCTCCAGCAGCCGGTCGAGCACCTCGGCCATGGACTCGGAGGCGGGCGACCACTGTTCGGTCAGCCCCGCGGCCCGGATCGCCCCGCGCACCTTGGGCCCGCGGGCCAGCAGTTCCGCACCACGCAGCCGCTGCAGCAGCGCCTCGCCGAGGCCCCAGCCGTCGGCGGCCTCGACCCAGCCGCGGAAGCCGATCGCGGTGGTGGCGACCACGACGTCCGGGGTGTGGTCGATCAATACCTTCGTAGCAGCGAGGAGTTCGGTGTCATCCGGCAGCGGAACGATCCGCAGCGCGGGCGCGTGCTGCACAGCCGCGCCCCGGCGCTGCAGCAGCGCGCCGAGCTCGTCGGCACGGCGCGCGGCGGTGACGCCTACGGTGAATCCGGCCAGGGGCTGCGGCTTTGCCGCCGCCGGGCCGGTGGCGGCCCGCCCCACTTCGTTGGTGGCGCCGTCAGCCGACGTGGTGTGCTCTCCGTGCATGGCTCTCGTCCCGCTTCGCAGTCGTGTGCGCCTGCGCCGTTCAGCGCAGCCGGGCCGTCCCGGGCCCGTGCACCTTCGGGGGTGGCATGGATGCTGCCAAGACGCCGTGACGGACACGGTTCGCCCGTATTTCCCCGTTGTTACGATCACGTACGGCGCCCGTCGGCCCCCGCGGGGTCGCGGTGCCGGCCTCGGGAGTCACGGCCTTCCGCCCGCCGATCCCGAGGAGGGGACGGACGGGCGGAAGGCTACCCGGATGTCCGACGGTCTCAGACCTCCGCGTACGCGGGCGCCGGGCGCACCTGCTCGCCACTCTCCGCGGTGGCCGCCGTGCCCGCCGCCGGCTTGCGCAGGTATACCGCCCAGGTGACCGCGAAGCACAGCGCATAGCAGGCGAGGAAGGAGACGAAGGCCGGGGTGCCGGTCTGCGCGGTCATGAAGGACTGCCGGAAGGCGAGGTTGATACCGAGCCCGCCGAGCGCGCCGATGGCGCCGATCAGACCCATCGCGGCACCGGACAGCCGCCGCCCGTACGCCGCGGCCTCCTCCCCCGCCATCCCCTTGGTCACCGCCTGCGCCTGGAAGATGCCCGGGATCATCTTGTACGTGGAGCCGTTGCCGAGGCCGCTCAGCACGAACAGGGCGATGAAGCCGACCAGGAAGATGGGCAGCGACTTCTCCATGGAGGCGTAGACGACCACGAGCGTCGCGACCGCCATCGCGGCGAAGTTCCCCAGGGTGATCCGCGCCCCGCCGAAACGGTCCGCGAGCCGCCCGCCCACCGGACGGATCAGCGATCCGAGCAGCGGGCCGATGAAGGTCAGCGAGGCGGCCTGCAGCGGCGTACGTCCGAACTGCGTCTGCAGCACGAGGCCGAAGGCGAAGCTGTAGCCGATGAACGACCCGAACGTGCCGATGTAGAGCAGCGACATGATCCAGGTGTGCGGATCCCGGACCGCGTCCTTGGCGGCCCCGGTGTCGTTCTTCACCGGCGCAAGGTTGTCCATGTACAGCGCCGCACAGACGGCCGCGACCACGATGAGCGGGATGTAGATCCCGAGCACCAGCCGGGGGTGGGTGGCCCCTGCCGTGCTGATGACCAGCAGACCGACCAGTTGCACCACCGGAACACCGATGTTGCCGCCACCCGCGTTGAGCCCCAGCGCCCAGCCCTTCCTGCGCAGCGGGAAGAAGGCGTTGATGTTGGTCATGGAGGAGGCGAAGTTGCCGCCGCCCACACCCGTGAGCACCGCGACCAGCATGAAGGTGGTGTACGAGGTGCCGGGCTTCATCACGACCGCCGCGGCGATCGTGGGCAGGAGCAGCAGCAGCGCGCTGAAGATCGTCCAGTTCCGGCCACCGAACCGGGCCACCGCGAAGGTGTAGGGGACGCGGAGCACGGCACCCACCGCGGTCGCTATCGCGACCAGGAAGAACTTCCCGGCCGGATCGATCCCGTACTCAGGGCCCATGAACAGCACCATCACCGACCACAAGGTCCAGACGGAGAACCCGATGTGCTCGGAGAGGATGGAGAAGATCAGGTTCCGGTTGGCGGTCTTCTTACCGCCGTTCTCCCAGAACTGCTCGTTCTCCGGGTCCCACTGCTCGATCCAGCGGCCCCCTTTGCGCAATGTGGTCGTCGGGGCATTCATCGCGCCTCCAGGCAGGGAGTCAGGGTGTTGATGCCTGATGCTAGGCATGGCGCGTTTCAGGGCCGTGGCCGAAGATGACGCGTACGAAACCTTGCACTCACCTGCGCGCCACCGCAGCGGTGAGCGGCCAGATGCCCAGGCGCGACGGCTCGGGCACTCCCCGTCGAATGGTGCCGTCATCGCCCGCTGGCGCGGTTCACGCCTCCCGGATACCGAGGTCCCGGCTCACCGCATGGCCAACTTGGGTGTTCTGGTCACGAATACAGGCAGGACACCGGATCGTCTCCTGCGCGCCTTGGTACGGGACCGCGGCCAAATTGGTTGGACCAGCGCCGGCGCGGTCCGTGAGAGTTCGTGCATGCCACCTGCGACCGACTCGCCGCTGCTGACCGTGACCGGCGACCGACTGATCTTCGCGGAGCGCGGCCCCCGTCCCGCACGCGGACTCCGGGCCGGGCCGCTCGCCCCGTACCGGCGGCTTTTCGCCACGCCCGGCGCGCGGGCCTTCACGATCGGCAATCTCATCGCCCGCCTGCCCATGGGCATGTTCAGCGTCAGCGCCGTGATCATGATCGCCGGCTCCCGCGGCTCGTACGCCCTGGCGGGAGCCGTAACAGCGACAGGCCTGGCGGCGACGGCCGTGGTCGGGCCGTGGACGGCACGGCTGGTCGACCGGTACGGACAGGCCCGGATCGCCGTACCCGCCACCGCGATCGCCGCCGCCGCCTCGATCGCCCTGCTGCTGTGCGTGCACTACGACGCGCCCGCCTGGACGCTCTTCGCCGCCTACGCCGCCACGGCGACCACCCCGAACACCGGTGGCATGTCCCGCGCCCGCTGGGCGCACCTGCACCGCGACGACCCCTCGGCGCTGCACACCGCGAACTCCTTCGAACAGGCCGCGGACGAGCTGTGCTTCATGGTCGGCCCGGCGCTGGCCACCTTCCTGTGCGTCTGCCTCTTCGCGGAGGCCGGCACGCTCACCGGCGCCGTGCTGCTGCTCGTCGGCGTTCTGATCTTCGCCGCCCAGCGCGCCACGGAGCCCCCGGTGGCGGCGCGCACGGCCGCTGGGGCCAGATCCCCGATCCGGCTGCCCGGCATGGCCGCCCTGCTGGCCACCTTCGTCGCCACTGGCGCGATCTTCGGCTCGATGGAGGTGGTGACCATCGCCTTCGCCGACGCCCAGGGGCACACGTCGGCCGCGGGAGGTGTCCTCGCGCTCCAGGCGGCCGGGTCCTGCGCGGCGGGACTGCTGTACGGGCTGCTGCGCCCGGCAGGGTCGGTCGCCTTCCGCTTTCTGGTCTGCGTCGGGGCCATGGCGGGGCTGATGTGCCTGCCGCTGCTGGCCTCGGGGACCGGCAGCCTGGCAGCTGTCGCCGTGTCCCTGCTGCTCGCGGGCGCGGCGACGGCCCCGACCATGGTCACGAGCATGGCCCTGGTCCAGGACCTCACTCCGGCCGGTCAGCTCAACGAGGGCATGACACTGGCCGTCACCGGTCTTCTCGGCGGCATCGCCTGCGGCTCGGCGGCGGGCGGCTGGGCGGTGGAACACGTGGGAGCGGCCGCCGCGTACGCGACCCCGCCCACGGCCGCCGCCCTCGCCCTCCTCACCGCGGCCAACGGCACCGTCCGGCTCCGGGCTCTCGCCCGCGCCGGGCACAAAAACGAGGACGGCCCCGCCTAGGCGGGGCCGTCCTTCTACGTGGGCCGGCGGTGCGGATGGCGGAGACCCCGCCACCCGCGGAGACCCCGCCCGCGCGGCGAAGCCACGCAGAGACGACGAAGGCGACGCGGTCCGCGCTTACCGCGGACGCACGTCGCCTGTCGCGTTCGTGGAGATGGCGGGAATCGAACCCGCGTCCAGCGAAGTGGAGTCAGGGCTTCTCCGAGCGCAGTTCGCTGTGCTTTTCTCGGCCCCGGAGATCACGCGAACAAGTCTCCGACGGGCTCAGCCACTGTTTGGTTTTCCACTAGCCCCCGTGGCCGGGACTAGTGGTGGAGTTCCCTAGCTGATGCCAGGCTCCGGGTCGGGAACAGCCCCGGGCTGACACTTCGCAAAGTCGCTGTCTGTTAGATCAGGCAGCGAGGGCGAAGGAATCGCGCTTGGTGTTGGCGATTATTTTTTTGCGGCACGTGGTTTACGAGATCATTGCCGCTTCCTCGGCTCGCTTCCCCTGGCTCGACGTCCGCTGTCGAAACCGATCATCCCCATGTGGTGTTTTCAAGGTGCGCACCCCGTGAGGTGCACGTGCCATCGTACGGGATCAACGCATGCCTATGCCAGCGTATTCCCGCCGGTCAGGGCAGATCTCCAGGCGCGGCGCACGCCGCCGGGCGTCACGCCCGCTGCCGCCGCCGCGCCGCGGACATCGCCCGCTCCGCCTCGCGCCGGTCCTGCTTCTCCCGCAGCGCCTGCCGCTTGTCGTAGTCCTTCTTACCCTTGGCCAGCGCGATCTCGACCTTGGCCCGGCCGTCCTTGAAGTACAGCTGCAGCGGAACGAGCGTATGACCGGTCTCCTGCGTCTTGCCGATGAGCTTGTCGATCTCCGCCCGGTGCAGCAGCAGCTTCCGCTTCCGCCGAGCCGCGTGATTGGTCCACGTCCCCTGGCTGTACTCGGGGATGTGCACGTTGTACAGCCATGCCTCGCCGCCGTCGACCTGAGCGAATCCGTCCACCAGCGAGGCCCGGCCCTGGCGCAGCGACTTCACCTCGGTGCCGGTCAGCACCAGACCGGCCTCGTAGGTGTCGAGGATGGTGTAGTCGTGCCGCGCCTTCTTGTTCTGCGCGATCAGCTTGCGACCCGTCTCTTTAGCCATAGCGCGGCCATTGTCGCACTACGTGGCGTCTCCGAGGCCACTCAATACTGTACGGGCCCGCTTTTCGGCCCCCCGGCGTACGGCCAGGTCGGGCGTGATGCCGGAACCGTCCACGCTGCGACCGGCCGGAGTGCGGTAGTGACCCACGGTGAGCTCGGCGACCGACCCGTCCGGCAGCGTGCTCGGCATCTGCACCGAGCCCTTGCCGAAGGTTCTGGTGCCGACGACGACCGCGCGCCCGCGGTCCTGGAGCGCGCCGGTCAGCAGCTCGGCGGCGCTCATGGTGCCGCCGTCGACGAGGACGACGAGCGGCGTCTCGCGGTCGCCACCGGGCCTGGCGTACAAGGCCCGCTGGTCGCCCTGTACGTCGTACGTGGCCACCAGCCCGCCGTCGAGGAAGGCGGAGGCGGCGGTGACGGCCTCGGTGACCAGGCCACCGGAGTTGCCGCGCAGGTCGAGCAGGATGCCGTCGCCGTCGGGCGCCTCGCGCACCGCGCGCCGCACCTGCTCGCCGGCCCCCTTGGTGAAGGACTCGACCTTGATCCGGGTGGTGCGGGACTGAGCGGAGCGGTCGGAGGTCACGGTCTCGGTCGCCAGCTGGGTGCGCCGGATGGTCTCCTGCCAGCTGCGGCCATCGCGCTGCAGGCCGAGCACGACGAGCGTCCCGGGAGCCGCGCCCCCCTGGCCTCCGCGCAGCCGGGAGACCACCTCGGTGACGGGCTCGCCGCCGACCGGGGCACCGTCGATCGTACGGAGCTGGTCACCGGCGGTGATCCCCGCTTGGTCGGCGGGGCTGCCGGGCTGCACCCGCGCCACCTCGATGCGGCCGTCCGCGGTGCGGCTGACCCAGAGGCCCACGCCGACGTATGTCCCGTCGAGGGCTTGCCGGACGTCCTCGTACTCACGGGCGCTGTAGACGGCACTCCAGCGGTCGCCGCTGCGGCTTACCGCCTCTTCGGCGGCTTCGGAACCGGACTCGCCGTCGGACAACGCCGCGGCGGCCGCCGCGCTCACGGCGGCGCGGTCGGTGGTGGCGGCAACCGTGTCGTACGCCCGCCCGCCGGATCTTCGGGCCGCCTCGCCCCAGCTGCCGGTGGCGGCGCCGGCCGCGAGAACGCAACCGAAGACGAGCGTCAGGGCCGCCCCGCGGCGGATGCGCTGGGGGATCCCGCCACCAGAGGTAGGGGATTGGACGAACATCCACTTGCCCGACATGCGGGTGAGTCTAGGACAGCGAAGGGCGCCGTACGGCGGATTGACCGTACGGCGCCCCGGGGCGTTCGTCACACCTTGAGGTACTTGCGCAAGGCGAAGAGGGCCGCAAGCGCGGGCATCAGCACTCCGATGGCGAGAACCAGCGGCAGCTTCGCCAACACCGCTTCCCAGCCGATGAAGTTGATCAGTTGCATCTTCTCGGCCAGCGCCAGGCCGTGGTCGATGAGGAAGTAACGGCCTATCACGAGCATGGCGCAGGCACCCATCGCGCCGAGCAGCCCCGCGAACGCGGCCTCGAGGATGAACGGCATCTGGATGTAGAAGCTGGACGCGCCGACCAGCCGCATGATGCCGGTCTCACGCCGGCGGCTGAACGCCGAGACGCGCACGGTGTTGACGATCAGCATCAGCGCGACGACGAGCATCAGCGCCATGACGCCGAGCGCGGCGTAGTTCATGCCGTTGAGGAGGTTGAACAGGTTCTCCAGGAGCCCCCGTTGGTCCTGGACCTCCTGGACACCGGGCCGGCTGGAGAAGGCGCTGGAGATGACCTGGTACTTCTCCGGATCCTTCAGCTTGATCCGGTACGACTCCTGCATCTGGTCCGGAGTCAGGGAGCTGGCCAGCGGAGAGTCGCCGAACTGCTCCTTGTAGTGCTTGTACGCCTGGTCGCTGGTCTCGAACTGCACCTTCTCGACGACCGGCATCTTGTCGAGGTCCGAGCGGATCTCCCGCTTCTGGTCCTCGGTGACCGCGCCCTTGGCGCAGTTGGGGTCACTCTCCGCGTCGTTCTTGTTGCACAGGAAGATCGAGACGTTGACCTTGTCGTACCAGTAGCCCTTCATCGTGGCCACCTGGTCCCGCATCAGCAGGGAACCGCCGAAGAGCGCGAGCGAGAGGGCGACGGAGACGATGACCGCGAAGGTCATCGTGAGATTTCGGCGGAGACCGACGCTGATCTCCGACAGGACGAACTGAGCGCGCATGATGTCCTTTCAAAAAGTGGCAGTTCGGCTACGGAGCGTGGTGATCAGTGCTGGTAGCCGTACACACCGCGCGACTGGTCACGTACCAGTCGGCCCTTTTCGAGTTCGATGACGCGCCTGCGCATCTGGTCCACGATCTGCTGGTCGTGGGTGGCCATGACCACGGTGGTGCCGGTCCGGTTGATGCGGTCCAGCAGCTTCATGATGCCGACCGACGTCTGCGGGTCGAGGTTTCCGGTCGGCTCGTCCGCGATCAGCAGCATCGGGCGATTGACGAACGCCCGGGCGATCGCGACGCGCTGCTGCTCACCGCCGGACAGCTCGCCCGGCATACGGTTGTCCTTGCCGCCCAGGCCGACCAGCTCGAGGACCTCGGGCACGGTCTTGCGGATCTGCCCGCGCGGCTTGCCGATGACTTCGAGCGCGAAGGCGACGTTCTCCCCCACAGTCTTGTTGGGGAGGAGCCGGAAGTCCTGGAAGACGGTGCCCAGCTGGCGGCGCATCTGCGGCACCTTCCAGTTGGACAGCCGGCCCAGGTTCTTGCCCAGCACATGCACCTGGCCGTGCGTGGCCCGCTCCTCGCGCAGCAGCAGCCGCAGGAAGGTGGACTTGCCGGAACCCGAGGAGCCGACGAGGAAGACGAACTCGCCCCTCTCGATCTCGAGCGAGACGTCCCGGAGGGCCGGACGGTTCTGCTTCGGATAGGTCTTGGAGACGTTGTCGAATCGGATCACGGATGCACCACGGTCGACCTGTAGGGGGCACGGGAAGCCGTACTACGGATCCCGTCGGTGAGCGTGACCATACGCGAAGCAGCAGCGAGCGTGCAGTCGCCGGTCGCGGTTTAGCGTTCATTAATGGCACCTTCAGGAACAAACCAGGCACTGATCGGTGGTTCATCACCCCGGTTCAGGTGGGAATACGCATGGGGCGCGCCGAAACGGCCCGAAGCTGGCAGAGTGGTGGGGGGAACCAATCCGGCTCTCCACGCGTTGGCCACAGTGAGGAGGAGATCGCATGACATGCGACCGACTGGTGTGCGCCAACTGCGCGGGCCCCGTCACTGAGGGCCGCTGCCCGGTGTGCCGGGCCAGCAGGGAGCGGCTGCAGCATCAGGAAGGCTTCATCGCCGGGCTGTCCCCGGCGGCGCTGCTGGCGCTGCTGGTGGCGTTGATCACAGTGGCCGCGCTCGCGCGTGCGGCCGCGTCGGCTGCGTAGGTCCGTCCCCCGCCGCCCAGGCCCGTCCGGGGGACGTACGCCCGCGGACAGGCCGCCGGAGCCCTTCGCTGAGGTCGTAGCCCCATGAATGCCCCGAGGGGCCGGAGCGCGCTACGCTCCGGCCCCTCGGTGTCCTGTGGGTGATCCCACGCTCGCGGATCAGGCCGCGGCGCCGCCACCACGGTTGACCAGGCGCGGCAGCATGCGGAAGCCGATGCCACCCGCGATCATCGTCGCGGCGCCGATCAGCAGGTAGGCGGTGGTGTCGCCGGCACCGGTCTCGGCCAGCTCCTGCTTGGCCTCGCCCTGCTGCACCGGCTGGGAGCCGACGCTGTCGGTGTCCGTGCCGATGTCGTCGCCCGCGTTGTTGCCGTCGGGGCCCGGGTTGTTGCCCGTGTTGCCACCGGTGCCGTTGCCGTTGTCACCGCCGTGGTCGCCGCCACCGCCGTTGCCGCCACCGTTGCCGTTGCCGCCACCGTTGCCGTTGCCGCCGTTGCCGTCCGTGGGCTCCGTGGTGGGCTGGGTGGGCTCACCGGTCGGAATGTCCGTCGGAATGTCCGTCGGAATGTCCGTCGGGATGTCCGTCGGGATGTCCGTCGGCTCCGTCGGGAGGTCCGTGGGCTCGTCAGTGGCCTGGAGGCCCAGACCCACGTCGACGCCGCTCTTGTCGGCGTTGGCGTGCGCGTTCAGTCCGCCGAGCTCGACATCGATCCCGGCGGCCGAAGCCGCACCGGCCGCCGTCAGCGACGCGCCGGCCGCGATCACTGCGCCGGCTGCTATCCGCGCGACGCGCAGCCGCATCTTCTTCGTCATAAAGCTGCTACCCCCAGTAGCTGTTTCGATCAGTGGGGCAGCCATGTATCTGGGCAGCGGCCGCATGGAGGACACGAAACCGACAGGACACCCGTCCCGCCCGCCCCCGTTCGCACGCGCCGCAGTCATGGGCATGCCGCGCGTCAGCTTTCCCAGTTTTCACATCAACGTCAAGGTCATTCCGAACGCTATGTCCGCTTTACTTGCATTTGACCCGCGCATAGTCGAAGAACTGTAACGAAAAAAACAAGAGCAACTGCCACTCCGGGAGCGGCAGTTGCTTTGTCGGTTTCGGTCGGGTCCCGTTACTTCTCGCCCTGCTTGCGCCAGCGGATACCGGCCTCCAGGAAGCCGTCGATGTCACCGTCGAGGACAGCCTGCGGGTTGCCCACCTCGTGCTCCGTACGAAGGTCCTTGACCATCTGATAGGGGTGCAGGACGTACGAACGCATCTGATTGCCCCAGGAGTTGCCGCCGTCGCCCTTGAGCGCGTCCAGCTTCGCCTGCTCCTCCTGGCGGCGCCGCTCGAGCAGCTTCGCCTGGAGAACGTTCATCGCGGTCGCCTTGTTCTGGATCTGCGACCGCTCGTTCTGGCAGGAAACGACAATGCCGGTCGGGATGTGGGTGATCCGCACCGCCGAGTCGGTGGTGTTGACGCCCTGGCCGCCGGGACCGGAGGAGCGGTAGACGTCGATGCGCAGGTCGGACTCGTCGATCTCGACGTGGTCGCTCTGCTCGACGACCGGAAGCACCTCGACACCCGCGAACGAGGTCTGGCGCCGGCCCTGGTTGTCGAACGGCGAGATCCGCACCAGGCGGTGGGTGCCCTGCTCGACGGAGAGGGTGCCGTACGCGTAAGGGCACTGGACGGCGAAGGTGGTCGACTTGATGCCGGCCTCCTCCGCGTACGAGGTCTCGTACACCTCGGTCTTGTACCCGTGCCGCTCGGCCCAGCGCAGATACATCCGCTGCAACTGCTCGGCGAAGTCGGCGGCGTCGACACCGCCCGCCTCGGCGCGGATGTTGACCAGGGCCTCGCGGGCGTCGTACTCACCGTCGAGGAGGGTGCGGACCTCCATCTCCTCGACAGCCTTGCGCACCTCGGCCAGCTCGGACTCGGCCTCGGCGCGGGTGTCCGCGTCACCCTCGGCCTCGGCGAGCTCGAAGAGCACCTCGAGGTCGTCGATACGGCCGCGCAGCTCCTCGACCCTGCGCAGCTGCCCCTGGAGGTAGGAGAGCCGGCTGGTCACTTTCTGTGCGTTCTCGGGGTCGTCCCAGAGGGAGGGGGCCGCCGCCTGCTCCTCGAGCACGGCGATGTCGGCCCGCATCCTGTCGAGGTCCAGGACGGCCTCGATCGACCCCATGGTCGAGGAGAGGGACTTCAGCTCTTCGGATACATCGACGACTGCCACGGCTCCAGCGTAACGGCTGTGTGCGCGGACCCCGGCCGCCGTCATTCCGGGCCGGGGGCCGTAACCGACCCTTTCAGGGGGGATTAGTCCCACAATGGGTGGGTACAGGACGCATCAGCTCCTCGGCAGGACCCGTACAGAAACGAAAAGAGGAGGGTCGCCGTGAAGGACAGGATTGAGGACGAGCAGTCCGGCGGAACCGGGAAGCCCCCGGTGCTGCGGACCGGTAGCGAGCAGCCGGTCGACCCGGAGGACCTGGTGAAGCTCGCCGGGCGTGATGTGACACCCGAGCGGATCGACTGGGCAAGGCACCTCCTGGAGGAGAAGGGACCCGTGGCGGTCGAGCTGTACCTCCCCTGATTGATCTCCCGAACACCCTGGGAAGAGCTGGGCTGACCGCCTCCGGACCCGCTCCCACGGCGCGCACCCGCCCTCTTCTTCAGCCCCGGCCGGTGCCTCGCCGGCCTTCGGGCTCCCGAAGGCCGGCGAGGCACTCAGGGGGCCGAGGGGGCACCGGCGTCCCCGGACTGTTCCACCGCGGGCGATGTGCTCCCACCGTCGTCGTCGGACAGGGCCAGCCAGCCGCCCAGCCCGGCCGCGACGGCCACGGCCGCCGCGGTCACACCCAGCCTGATCCGTCGGCGCCGGGCGGCTTCGGCGCGGTGCCGGGCCGATCCCGGACGGCGCTCCCCGGTCGCGCGGGGCACGCGCGCCGTGCCGCGTGCGCCGCCCGCGAGCTCGTCCGGGCCGGGTACGCGCATGCTCGTGTGCGTATCCCGCCCCGAGTCCGGGGCCGAGCCGTGCACCAGGGGCACGGCGCCACGGCGTGTTCGGGCGCCCCCGGCGGACCCGGGCGGAAGGTTCCCAGCCGCGGTGTCCTCGTACGCCGGGTCGTCGTACGGGCTGTCGTCGCCGCCGGGCTCGGGACCCGGCTCGTCCACGTCCAGCGGCGGCATCCCCACCAGGTCCGGCAGCAGCTCGCGCAGCCGTCCGGCCAGCTCGGCGGCGCGCAGCCGTGAGGCGGGCGACTTGGCGAGGCACTGGATGAGCAGCTGCCACAGCTCGTCCGGGATGCCGGGCAGCGGGGCCACGGTCTCGGTCACATGACGGCGCAGGATCGCGCCCGGGTGACCGCCGCCGAACGGGGTGAAGCCCGCCAGCAGCTCGTACAGGACGGTCGCGAGGGCGTAGATGTCGACGGCGGCGCGGGGCGGCAGGCCCTCGACGATCTCGGGGGCGAGGTAGTCCGGCGTGCCGATGATCTTCGTGGCCCGGGTCCGGCTCGGGGCGTCGACGAGGCGGGCGATGCCGAAGTCGGTGAGCAGCGCCGGGTGCGCGCCGCCGGGGCCGACCGGGCCCTGCATGTCCAGCAGGACGTTCTCGGGCTTCACATCGCGGTGCACGATGCCGGCGGCGTGCGCGGCAGCCAGGCCGTCCGCGACATCGGCGGCGATGGCGACGGCGGCGGCCGGGGCGAGGCGCCGCTCGCGGTCGAGCCGCGTGCGCAGGTCCGTACCGCGGACGAGGTCCATCACGAGCGCGAGGTCGTTGCCGTCCACGACGAGGTCGTGGACGCCGACCACACGCGGGTGGTCGAGGCTGAGGAGCGCGGTGCGCTCCTGCACGAACCGCCCCACGAGCTCCTGGTCGGCGGCGAGGTCCTCACGCAGCAGCTTGATGGCGACCGGGCCCTGGGGGCCCTCTCCGAGCCACACCGTGCCGACGGACCCGCGCCCCAGTACCTGATGGGCGGTGTACCGGCTGCCGATCTTCCGTGCCAAGACTGCTCCGACGTGTCGTGCTCCCAGAGCCCTTGAGCCTCTCGGGAGCTGGCGTTGGCGACAAAGCTACGCGGATTGTGGGGGGTTGCGTGGCTCGCATTGCGCCAACTGTCACTTCTGTGGGGGAAATCCCTGACCAGAAGTCGACAAATCTCCACACTGGCCCACTCGTTGACGCGGGCGCGGAGACCGTACGGATCACTGCGACGGGCTGTACCCCGAGCCGCCGCCCGAGTCCGGTCCGCCGAGCTGCGAGATCCAGTCCTGTACAGAGCGGAACCAGTCGGCGGTGGCGTGCCAGAAGCTCTTGCCGTCGGCGATCCACTGCTGGAGCGGGGTGAGCTCCCAGATGAGCCATCCCGCCACAAACAGAATCACGATCATGAAGAGGCAGCCCTTGAGGCAGCCCAGCCCCGGGATCCGCATCGGGGCACTGCGGCGCGGCTCCCGGCGCGGTGGGGGCTCGGGGGCCGGCCGGCGCGGCGGCGCGTACCGCTGCGGCTGTGGCTGGTGCCGGCGCGGCGGCTGCTGGGGCTGGCGCGGCGGGGCGTAGGCGGCCGGAGCGGGCGCCGGACGGCGCTGGGGCCGGCGGCGCAGCGGGTCCTCGCTCGGGTCGAGGTACTGGACCTGGGTCTGCTCGTTGCGGTCGCGGGCGGCGCGCAGCTGGTTCTGCCAGGGGTGCTCGCCGTCCTGCCCGGGCGGGCCGTCGGGGGCCGGGGGCATCGCGCGTGTGGGGTCCGCTCCGCCGGGGCCGCTGCCATGGGGCAGGACCTGGGTGGCGTCGGAGTTCGGGCGGTCGTTCAGGCCGCTGGACGACAGCACGCTGGTCGCGGCGTTCGGGTCGTACGAGCCCGAGCCGGACGGCAGCACCTGCGTGGGGTCGGCGTTCCCCGCGGCCCCCGCGGCTGCGTACCCGGCCCCCGTGCCGGGTACGGGCGCGGGCGCCGGGTCGGGCATGAGCAGCGCGGCGACGCCCAGCGCGGCCTCGGCCTCCGCCGGGGAGGCGTGCACGCCGATGCCCGAGGCGACGACGCGCAGCCCGCGGGCGAGGTTCTGGGCGCTGGGCCGCTCGTCCGGGTTCTTGCGCAGGCAGCGCTCCATCACCGTCCACAGCGGTTCGGGGACGGTCGTGGGGCGGCGCGGCTCCTCGCTCAGGTGCCGGTGCAGCACCTCCAGCGCCGTGGCGCCGGCGAACGGCGGGCGCCCGGTGACCAGCTCGTACAGCAGGATGCCGGCGCCGTAGATGTCGACAGCGGAGGTCTGGGGGCGGCCCTCGGCGGACTCCGGCGCGACGTACGTGGGCGTGCCGACGAACTCCTGGGTCTGGGTGAGGCCGGGCGAATCCGCCAGCCGGGCGATGCCGAAGTCGGTCAGCATCGGGCGCATCGGCACGCCGTCCTGGGTACCCGTGAGAAGCACGTTGGCGGGCTTGAGGTCGCGGTGCACCACGCCGTCGGCGTGGCTGGCGGCCAGCGCGTCGGCGATCTGGGCGGTGAGGAGAGCGGCCGCGACGGGGCTGAACGGGCCGTTCTCGCGCAGGTAGCGGTGCAGGTCCGGGCCGTCGACCAGGTCCATGACGAGCGCGAGCAGGTCGCCCTCGACGACGAGGTCACGGGTGCGGACGATGTTGGGGTGGGTGAGCCGCAGCAGTACGGACCGCTCGCGCAGAAAGCGCATCACGATGTCGGGGTCGCTCGCCAGCTCTTCCCTGAGGACCTTGATCGCGACGGTCTCGCCCGGCTGGTCGAGGGCGGTTGTCTCGGCACCCGCCGTCTCGCTCGCGCTGAGGCCTGACGGCCGAGGGGGGACCCCCACGCGGGCACGCCAGACGGTGCCCGTGGCTCCGCGTCCCAGCGGCTCCTCGAGCAGGTACTTGCTGCCTACCGGCCGCACGTCATGTGCTCCCTGATCGCCATGGATGTAACTGGACGGGGACCGGGCGGTCCCACCGACCGGTCCCGCTTCCCGAGCGAGGCCGCCCACTCCGGGGCGGCCCGTCTGGCCTCCGGCGCGCGGGACGCGGCCGTCCGATCCACTGTAGTGGCATCGCACGCGCTATCGGCTGTTCAAGACCACCCGGGCTTGCCAGGAAGACGCGCGGCCGTGGCGGATGGTTGCCACTCCGCCCCGGGCTCCTGCGGCACTCTCCGCAAATGGCCGACATCCGGACGAGAGTGCACCGGAACCGGTCCCGAACAGGCACTTTCACACAGGCCACCGATCCGCCAAGATCACTTCGTTGGCTGTCGCCGGGCGGAATGTCGGTGGCAGGTGCGAGGATGCACCCAGCACGGAAGCGGTGGGGAGCGGGGGCTCCCCGCGACGTGGTGACCTGTACGTGCCATGCGCCCGTGCACGGTGGGGGGAGCTGGCCGCCGACCGGAACCCCTTGTCGCGCATCAGGGCAGAAGGGACCGTTGACGGCGATGCACATCCGGCTGACCGTCCTCGGGCCGCGCGGCGGCCGTTCCGCGCGCGCCTGCGACGTGCTCGTCACGGCGCCGGCCGGGACCGCGCTCGCGGCAGTGGCGGGCGGGCTCGCGGCGGCCGTCGCCGCGTCCTCCGGTTCCGACGCCCCGGCCGCCGGATCCTCCGGATCGGTCGTCCTGTACGCGGGCACCGAGCGGCTCGACCCGCAGCGCTGTGCGCTGGGCGAGCCGCCGCTCACGGACGGGGCGGTGCTGTCGCTGAACGCCCCGGCCGAGCCCGGCCGGCACCCCGGTGTACCGCAGGAGGCGCCGTCGGACGCCTCGGCCCACCTGCATGTGGTGGCGGGGCCCGACGCGGGCGGCGTCCATCTGCTGCACGACGGCAGGATCCGTATCGGCCGGTCGGGGGAGGCGGACGTGCCGCTCGACGACCCTGATGTCTCGCGGCTGCACTGCGAAGTCACCGTCGGTGACGACGGCCGCATGACCGTGGCCGACCTCGGCTCGACGAACGGCACGACGCTGGACGGCACCCCTGTCGGCCCGCGCCCCGCTCCGCTCCGGCCGGGCGCGCTGCTGCGCATCGGCGAGTCCGCGCTGCGAGTGGGCCGCGCGGGGCCTGACGCCCCGCTGCCGGGCGCGCTCCCCTCCACCCCGGATGGCGAGGGGCACCTGCGGGTCGCCCTGGGAGCGCCTGTGGACTCGGCTGGCGCGGGGGTGCGCGGGCCCGCTGCCGGGACACCGGCGGCAGGCACAGACACGGCCGGCGAACAGGCCGGAGTAGCGGCGACTGACGCCCGGACGGCTGTCGGGGCGTCCGGCTACGGCCGGGACGAGAGCCACCACGGTTACGGGGCGAGCCTGTCCGGGCCGGAGGCCACAAGTGGCCATCCTGCCCCGGACGCCCCCGCACACCGGCCCACCATTCCAGGTGCGCGCTCCGGCGCCGAGGGCCGCCACACCGCACCGACCGGCGCCCACGCCGCCGCGCCCCGGCCGGACAGCTCGTATCCGGCGACCGCCGGAGACCACTCCGACCAGCCCTGGACCGGAACGACGCGCCCCACCACCGCGGGTACGGGCGTCTCCCCCATCGGCGAACCCTCGGACAGCCATGGCAGGGACCGGCCGGACGACCGGCCCGGTCGCACACGCCCCACCACCGCCGGAACGGGCGTCTCCCCCGTTGGCACACCGGCCGACAGCCACAGCGCGAACCGGCCGGAGAACCGGCCCGGACCCACGCGCCCCACCACGGCCGGAACGGGCGTCTCCGCCATCGGCACACCAGCGGACCGCCACAGCGCGAACCCACCGGGCAGTCAGCCCGCGGCGGCTGACACCGGCTCCCGAAGGCCGTATCGCGAGGGATCCTCCGACGCCGGCACCGCAACCCCACGCACATCGGGAAGCGGCGCGTTCAGCGAGCTGCACACGACTGCCCCAGCGGACAGTCCCCAGACCACCTCACGCGGTTACAGGCCCACGCCCGGGACCGCACCCGGCGGTGCGAGCGCGTACGACGCCGTAGGCTCCGCCCGCGCTCGGGGCGCCGAGGTGCCCGCCCCCTACGGCGTGGGAGCGGTCGGCAGGATCTACGAGACACATGCCGGGCGGCCGCGCGCGGCGGATGCCGACGAGGCGCCGCGCCGGACCGCGTGGCTCGGGCGCGGGATCGGCGCATTGGCCAGGCGGCTGGGCGGCGGGCGCGCCACGCAGGAGTACGCGCCTGGCGCAGACGCCCGCACACCCCACGGCAGCAGGGCCGAGCAGACCGCTATCGACGACGCCGCGACGAACACCCGGTGGCCGGACCCGGCCGACGTGCTGCTGACGGCTCTCGGCCCCGGCCCCCGCCTGTGGGAGCGCGGCCCCGGGCACCCGGACGCGATGGCTGTCCGCCTCGGCACCACCGACCGGCCCGGCGCCCCCGCCACCCCCGTCACCATCGGTCTGCGGCAGGTCGGCTCCTTCGGGCTGGCCGGGCCCAGGGCGCGGCTCGCGGGGCTGGCCCGTTCTGTGGTAGCGCAGCTGGCCGCCCTGCACTCCCCCGCCATGCTCGACATCGTCCTCATCAGTACGGACCGTGAGCGCGGCACTGCCGAGCGTGTGGACGAATGGGCCTGGCTGGGCTGGCTGCCCCACGTGAGGCCGCGGCATGGCCAGGACTGCCGGCTGCTGCTCGCCTACGACCGGGAGCAGGCCACGGCCCGTGCCGCCGAGTTGACCCGGCGGCTGGGCGGCGGGTCGCTGGGCCCGAGCTGGGTCACCGCCGACCGGGCGACGGTCGCGGCCGAAGCGCAGCGGTACGAGGGCCCGTACACCCTGGTGATCGTCGACGGCGACCCGGGCTCGTCCGCGCTGCGCGGAACGATCGCGCGGCTGGCGGCCGGCGGACCGGTCGCCGGTGTCCACGTCCTGTGCCTGGCCGAAACACCCGCGGCCTCCCCCATCTCCCCGCTCTCCGCGACCTTCGACGCCGCGTGCACCACCTCGCCCGCGTTCTCCGAGTGCGGGGCGGCCGCGCTGCTCAGCGGTGATGTGGCGACGGCGGTGCGCGTCCTGCCGCTGGGGCCCGGTGGGCCGCTGGACAATGGCGTGGTGGCGACCGTGGACGCCGTATCGGCCGCCTGGGCCGAGCGGTTCGCGCGGGCGCTGGCGCCGCTGCGGGCGGCCGGCGGCGGCGCAGGGGCCGGGAGCGGTGCGGGCGTCGCGGGCGGGCTCCGCGCGGTGGCCGCGGCGCTGCCGCGTACATCCCGGCTGCTGGACGAGTTGGGGCTGGCGCGGGCCACCCCGGCCTCGCTGACGGCCCTTTGGGCCGAGGCGGAGGACGCGGTCGGCGGCCGGGCCCATACGGTGCTGGGCGCCGGACCGTACGGCCCGCTCACGGTGGACCTGGCTGCTGAAGGCCCTCACCTGCTCGTCGAGGGCGGGCCGGGCACCGGCAAGACGGAGTTGCTGCGCTCGCTGGCCGCGTCCCTGGCCGCCGCCGACCGGCCTGACCGGATGTCCCTGGTCCTCGTGGACGGCGACGGCGTGGGCGGCGAGGAGGACGGCGGCGGACTGCGCGTGTGCACCGAACTGCCGCACGTCTCGACGCATCTGGCAGCCTCGGATCCGGTCCGGATGCGGGAGTTCGCGCAGGCGCTCAGCTCGGAGCTCAAGCGGCGCTCGGAGCTGCTGGGCGGCGTGGACTTCGCCACCTGGCGCACACAGCGGGCGGTGGCGGCGCGTCTGGTCGGGCCGCGGCGTCCGGGCCAGTATCGGGTCGCGGACCGGCGTGGGGATGCGGAGCCCGTGCCCCAGGCGCGGCAAGGCGGTGCCGGGGACGGGCCGTTGAGGCTGCGGGCCGGTGGCGGCGGGTCGGCGGGCGAGGGCCCGGACCGGAGGACGGACGAGCCCGCGGCGGCCGTTCCGGCCCTGCCCCGGCTGGTGGTGCTGGTCGACGACTACGACGCGCTGGTGGCACCGGCCCTGGGCAGTACGGGGCGACCGGCGGCAGGCTCCGTGGTGCGCGCGCTGGAGGCGGTCGCCCGCGAAGGGGCGCGGCTGGGCGTCCATCTCATCGCCGCGACGGGCCGGCCGGACCGTACGGCTCAGACCGCGGCCGCCGAGCAGGCAGGGCTCCGGATCGTCCTGGACGCCCAGTCGGCGGGGGCGGACAGGGGCTCGGAGGGCGAAGGCGATCCGGGTGAACTGCCCGTGGGCCGCGGCCGGTTGCTGCGCGCGGATGGCTCTCAGCTGCCGTTCCAAGCGGGCCGGGTGTCGGGGCGCATTCCGCGTACGGCGACGCTCCGGCCGACGGTGGTGCCGCTGGACTGGGAGCGCATGGGCGATCCGCCGACGCGCCGGCCCGTACGGGAGCTGGGGAACGGGCCGACGGACCTGGCGCTGCTCGCGAGCGCCCTGCAGCGTGCGGCCCAGTCCGCGAACGCGACCTCGCCCCCATCGCTGATCTGACCGCGTCCGGCACCGGACCCCTGCCGTGTTCCCCCTGCCCGCCCCAGCCGGCGGCCGGGCGGCGGCCCGATTCCGTGGCTGCCTGCTCACGCCTGTGCCGGCAGATCGCCTGAGGCGCAATCCAGGCGCACAGCGCCGACCGGCCGGGTTTCAGAGCCGAATTGAGCGCATATCACAGACCCGTCACGATCAGCCAGTTGAGCACGAAGGCGGTATTGCGACAGATCACGGTCCGGCGTAGGACTGACGCTGCGGGACGTACGGATCACGTTGCGCGGCCGTCTGGGCGAGCCGCGCGACAACAGCGGGGGTTCCCCATGGCGGAGCCCTGGGGAGGACGGCAACGTATGCGTACACCACGGGCAACTCGAGCCGCACTGACCATCGTCACGGCGGGAGCGCTCGCTCTCACCGCCGCCGGCTGTGGCAGCGGTGGCGACAACGGCAAGGGCGAGGCGGACGGCGGCGGGCAGAGCGCGCACACCGTCCACCTGCCCAAGCTGAACGGACAGAAGCTGCAGGTCGCGGCCGTGTGGACCGGTGCCGAGCAGAAGAACTTCACTGCGGTTCTGGACGAGTTCGAGAAGCGCACCGGCGCCCAGGTCAGCCTGGTGCCGACCGGCGACAGCATCTCGACCTTCCTCGGTACCAAGATCGAGGGCGGTCAGCCGCCGGATGTCGCGATGCTGCCCCAGGTGGGCGCGCTCAAGCAGTTCGCCGCGAAGGGCTGGCTCAAACCCGTCAGCAGTGAGGTCCAGGCCCAGCTCGACAAGAACTACTCCCAGGGCTGGCGGGGTCTCGGCGCCGACAACGGCAAGCAGTACGGCGTCTATTTCAAGGCCGCCAACAAGTCCCTGGTCTGGTACAACACCAAGGCCTTCGAGAACGCGGGCGTCTCCGAGCCCAAGAGCTGGAAGGACTTCCTGGAGGGCGCCCGGACGATCTCCGCCTCCGGCATCCCGCCGGTCTCCGTCGGCGGCGCGGACGGCTGGACCCTCACCGACTGGTTCGAGAACATCTACCTCTCCCAGGCCGGCCCGGAGAAGTACGACCAGCTCGCCCAGCACAAGATCAAGTGGACGGATCCCTCGGTCAAGCAGGCGCTGACGACCCTCGGCCAGCTCTTCGGCGACAAGACGCTGATCGCCGGCGGCCAGAGCGGCGCGCTGCAGACCGAGTTCCCCAAGTCCGTCACCCAGACGTTCACGGGCGGCGACACTCCCGGAGCCGCGATGGTGTTCGAGGGGGACTTCGTCTCCATCAACATCGCCACCGACACCAAGGCGAAGATCGGTACGGACGCCAAGGTCTTCCCGTTCCCGGCCGTGGGCGATCAGGCCCCGGTGGTCAGCGCCGGCGACGCGGCCGTGGCCCTGAAGGACAGCAAGGGCGCGCAGGCCCTGCTCACCTTCCTCGCCTCGACCGACGCCGCCGAGATCTGGGCGAAGGCGGGCGGCTTCATCTCGCCGAACAAGGCACTCGACCTGAAGGCCTACCCCAATGACGTCCAGCGCGACATCGCCAAGGCGCTGATCACGGCAGGCGACGACTTCCGGTTCGACATGTCGGACCAGGCTCCGGCGTCCTTCGGCGGCACCAAGGGCGAGGGCGAGTGGAAGGGCCTCCAGGACTTCCTGAAGAACCCCAAGGACGTGGCCGGCGCTCAGCGGAAGCTGGAGGCCGACGCCGCCAAGGCATACCAGAGCTGACAGGTCGTCACCACCATGGCGACAGCGACCGCGGGGGGCGCGGCCGCGCCCGGCACGCCGCCCCCCGCCCAGGGACGTCAGGGACCTCGGGAACAGCCGCGCAAGGGCGTGCTGGGCACCCGGCCGTGGGTGGCGGCCTCCTTCCTGCTGCCCGCGCTGGTGCTGCTCGGCGCGCTCGTGGTCTACCCGATCGCGTACTCCGTCTCCCGAAGCCTCTTCGACGCCACCGGCTCCGGGTTCGTCGGCCTGGACAACTACGTCCAGGTCTTCACCGATGACGACATCCTCACCGCGGTCAAGAACAACCTCGTCTGGGTGATCGTCGCACCGTCCGTCTCCACCGCTCTCGGCCTGATCTACGCCGTGCTGACCGAACGGGTGCGCTGGGGCACGGCCTTCAAGCTGATCGTCTTCATGCCCATGGCGATCTCGATGCTCGCGGCGGGCATCATCTTCCGCCTGGTGTACGAGCAGGACCCGGACCGCGGGGTCGCCAACGCCGTATGGGTGGGGGTGCACGACACCTTCGCGGAGGCCTCCGCCTACCCGGGCGCCCGGCCCGGTCCGCTGGCCGGAATCGCACCGTCCGGCGGCGGCTCCTTCACCACGAAGTCGCCCGTGCGAGCCGCAGTGCCCGCCAAGCTGCCGCTGGTCGGCGTGCCGGCCGCGAAGCTGCCCGCGGACGCCGAGGACGCCAAGCCGGCCGCGCCCGCCGACGGGAAGATCACCGGCACGGTGTGGCTGGACTTCACCAAGGGCGGCGGCGGCAAGCCCCATGTGATCGACAAGGGTGAGAAGGCGCTCGCCGGGATCACGATCGAAGCCGTCAAGAACGGAAAGACCGTCGCCACGGCCACCGCCGGCAAGGACGGCACGTACAGCCTCCCCGCGGACAAGGCCGAGGGAGCGAAGCTGCGGCTGCCCGCCGGCAACTTCGCGGAGCAGTACAACGGCGTGGACTGGCTCGGACCGTCGCTCGTCACCCCGGCCATCATCGGCAGTTACGTCTGGATGTGGGCGGGCTTCGCGATGGTGCTGATCGCGGCGGGCCTGGCCGGGGTGCCGCGCGAGCTGCTGGAGGCGGCGCGCGTCGACGGCGCCAATGAGTGGCAGGTCTTCCGGAGGGTGACGGTGCCGCTGCTGGCGCCGGTGCTGGCGGTGGTCCTGGTCACGCTGATGATCAACGTGCTGAAGATCTTCGACCTCGTCTACATCATCGCGCCGGGCGCGACGCAGAAGGATGCGAATGTGCTGGCACTGCAGCTGTATCTGTCGTCCTTCGGGACGGACGCCAACCAGGGCGTCGGCAGCGCGATCGCGGTGCTCCTGCTGCTGCTCGTGGTGCCGGTGATGGTCCTGAATATCCGCCGGATCCGGAGGGAGGGCCGACGATGACCCCGTCGACGGATGCGGTGCCCGTACCCGCCACGCCGGTGGCGGAGCGGAAGGCCGGCCCCTCCCTCGCCTCGCGCCTCGCGGCCCGTACGAGCGGCGGTCTGGTGCAGGCCTTCCTGATCGTGGTCGCCCTCTTCTGGCTGATGCCCACCGTCGGCCTGCTGCTCTCCTCACTGCGCGACTCGACCGACATCGCCACCAGCGGCTGGTGGGAGGTCTTCACCGCACCCGCCCAACTGACCAGCGGCAACTACGCCGACCTGCTCGGCAATGACACCATCACCGGCTCACTGCTGACGACCGTGCTGATCACGGTTCCGTCCACGGTCCTGGTCGTGGTCATCGGATCGCTGGCCGCATACGCCTTCGCCTGGCTGGAGTTCCCCGGCCGGGACTGGTGGTTCCTGCTGGTGGTCGGGCTGTTGGTGGTGCCGGTTCAGGTGGCGCTGATCCCGGTCGCCAAACTCTTCGACAGCATCGGGATCTTCGAGACGACCGTCGGCGTGGTCGTCTTCCACACCGCCTTCGGGCTGCCCTTCGCCATCTTTCTGCTGCGCAACTTCTTCGCGGAGATCCCGCGCGAGCTGCTGGAGGCGGCGCGGCTGGACGGGGCGGGTGAGGTCCGGCTGTTCACCCAGGTGGTCATGCCGCTGGGCGGTCCCGCGATCGCCTCGCTCGGGATCTTCCAGTTCCTGTGGGTCTGGAACGACATGCTGGTTGCCCTCATCTTCGCCGACGGCGGCTCGCCACCCATCACGGTCGCCCTGCAGCAGCAGGTGCGCCAGTTCGGCAACAACATCGACGTCCTGGCGCCCGGTGCCTTTGTGTCGATGGTGATTCCACTGGCCGTCTTCTTCGCCTTCCAGCGGCAGTTCGTCTCAGGTGTGATGGCGGGCGCCGTGAAGTAGCCATGAGAGACAACGAAGCCCGGTGAGTGCGGCCAGGATCCGAAGCCGCCCTCACCGGGCTTCCAGTGCCGCGTCAGCCACCGATACGGGATACGGCCGTCACTTCCGCTCGTACAGGGAAGCCGTACCGTTGTGCGCCCGCTCGGTGAACACCCGCCTGAAGTCCTGGCGCAGCACGGCGAGTTTGGCCTGTTCCCGGGCATCCGCGCGGAACGACCTCCGCTTCTCGGCACCTGGCAGCGCCACCACCCAGACCCGCTCCGCCCGTGCCAGCCGTGCGCGCACCACCCGGGGCTCCGCCTCCCTGCCGTTGAGGGTTCCCGACACCACGACCGGCTCCCGCAGGGCCACGTCCCGCAGCCCGGTGAAGTCCCCCGGGTACGCGAGCGCGATGCTCCGCTGGTACCACGGGAGAAACAGCAGCGCGTCGCCCGGCCGGGTCCGGCCGTGCAGCAAGGCGGCAACAGCCGCGAAGTCGTCCGGACGGCTGGTGCGTTGGCGGTCCCGCTCGTGGACCGGCAGCTGCCACAGAAAGGCAGCGGCGATGGCGGCCACCCCGGCCAGCGTCACGGGCCGCAGCCGACGCGCGCCGGAGAAGGTTCGTACGAGCCATGGCCGGACATGCCGCACCAGCACTTCGGCGCCCGTGGCGGCGAGCAGCGGCACCCCGGCGAGCGCGAAGAGCACATAGCGGTTCACGTACAGCGGCTGCCACTGGGATGCGCCGAGCAGCAGTACGGGCGGCACGGCGGCGAGCGGGAGGGCCACGGCGACCGGTCCGAGCGGTCCGGTGCGGCGAAGCGGGCGGAGCAGGGCGGCGGCCATGAGCGCGAGATTGGCGGCGAGGACCAGCCTGCGGGGTCCGGCGAAGTGGTATACCAGAGCCCGCACCGCCCGGCGGCCCGGGGTGTTGATCCAGGCAACCTGGGCCTCCTGGCCGCGGGAGATGAGGATCAGCGGGACGAGCACGGCAGTTGCCGCAGCCGCCGCGACAGCCCATTGGCGCAGGATCCGCAGCGGCGTGCGCGAAACCAGCAGGGTGAGCGTGTGTGCGGCCAGGAGCAGCAGCGCGAACTCGTGCAGAAGCGCGGTTACGGCGACCACCGCGCCGTACGCCGTCCAACGCCGGGCGGAAGGCCGCTCAACCGCGCGCAGCAGGCACAGGGTGGCGAGCGCGGCGCCCGCCGCGACCAGGGCGTAGGAGCGGCCTTCCTGGGCGTAATGGCCCACGAAGGGCGTGCCGGCGTAGAGCAGCCCGGCCCACAGGCCGACTCGGGGCCCGGCCAGGCGACAGCCCAGGGCGCCGACGAGCCCGGCGGTGCAGCTCGCGGCGAGCAGGGACGGCAGCCGGAGCGCGACCTCGTCGGCGCGGATGGCCAGCACGGCGTGCATGAGCAGGTAGTACAGGCCGTGCACGGCATCGAGGTTGCCGAGCAGGTGCCACAACTGGGGCAGCGTGCGCCGCGCGACCTGGAACGTGGCGGCTTCGTCCCGCCATACGGTGCCGCGGTTCACGCCCCACAGCCCGGCGCAGAGCATGACGGCAGCGGGGAGGAGTGAGGCTGCGGCCCGTGCCGCCCTGCCGTTCGTTCCGCCGACCGTCCCCTGGCCACTGCCACCGGTCCGCGGAGCCGTCGGCAGCGGCGGGTCCGGCCGCGGGGGCGGGCTGATCACCGTGCGCACGGCCCGATTTTCCAGGCTTCGCACCTCAAATCCGGCCATTGACAGCACCCAGGACTCGTTGACGCGGCGGATGGGTTCGATCCCGGTCCGGAACAGCCCCCGCTGACTGCTGTCCGGCAGTCCCCGCTGCCTGCCCAACCGTCAGAAGGCATTCGTCTTCTTTTACGAGACCGGCTTGGAAGGTGTTCACACCTCGCTGAGCGCCGCCTCAAAACCCTCGGGTCAACCATGGCCCGAAATGCGGAATTCACTCTGAACATGCACGCTTGTCACATATGACAGCACACGCATCACCGACACCGTCCGCGGCGGCGGCGCAGGTCAGCGTCATCGTGATCGGCTTCAACGACGCCGGGCACATCGCAGACGCGGTGCTGTCCGCCCTGGGCCAGGGCCCGGCCGTGGCGGAGGTTGTCGTGGTCGACGACGCCTCCACCGACGGGACGGCGGACGTGCTGCGGACGCTGGCCGACCACTGCCCGCGAGTCCGCGTGGTGCTCCGTACGGCCAACAGCGGCGGCTGCGGCACGCCGCGCAACGACGGCCTGCGGCACGCGACCGCGCGCTATGTGATGTTCCTGGACAGCGACGACGTGCTGCCGCCGGGCGCCGTGACGGCGCTGCTCACCGCCGCCGAACGGCACGCCGTCCCCGTCGTGGCGGGCGCCTGCGTACGGCGCGAGCTGCCGGGAGGGCCCGAGGTGCGCTGGCAGCGCGCGCTGTTCCGGCGGGAGGCGGTGTACGACAGCCCCGCCGAACGACCACGCCTGGTGCGCGACACCCTGTGCGTCAACAAGCTCTACGCACGCTCCTTCCTGGCCGAGCACGGCATCGGCTTCCCCGAAGGCGCCGTCCGCTACGAGGACTTCGTCTTCACCGCGCGCGTGCTCGCCGCCGAACCCCGGATCGCGGTCATCCCCGACCCCGTCTACCACTGGCATGTCCGCCGCTCCGCCAACAGGCCCTCGCTCTCTTTGGACCGCGGCGGCATCGACAACTGGCGCCGCCGCCTGGACGCCCACCGCCGCGCCGTCGAGATCTTCGAGGAGGCCGGGCAGAAGAAGCTGGCCTTCGCTGCCCAGGTGAAGTTCCTCGACAACGACCTGCGGATGTACGTACGGGAGCTGGGCACCCACGGCACCGGCTATCGCGCCGCCTGGTGGCAGCTGACCCGCGGCCACCTCGCCACCCTCGACGAGGCCGAGCTGCGCGCCGCCCGCGCCCCCGCCCGCTGGATCGCCGGCGTCATCTGCGCCGCCGACGGCCCGCGCGACCTGGAGCGGCTGGCCGCGCTTGCCGGCCGCCCGGCCCGGCTGCTACCGCCCTACGCGCGCGTGAACGGCCGGCCGGTATGGGCCGAGGACCTGTCCGCAGTGCCGCTGGACGGGCTCGACAGCGGCCCGCTGTACCGGCTGCCGGTCAGCGTCGACGCCGATCCGCTCATCGGCAAGCGGTCCCGGCTGCGGATCCGGGTGCACGAGATATACGGGCGGCTCGCGGCGGCGGGGCCGCTGGCTGTCGACGTCGAGCTGTGTGCCCGGGAGGACGGCCGCGTGGGTCAGACCCGCAGCGCCGTACTCAACCAGCAGCAGCCGCACGGGGCCGAGCCCGCGTCCTGGACCGCCGAGCTGACGTTCGACCTGGATGCCCTGGCCGCCGCCGACGGCACCAAGAGCACCGGCCTGGGCGTGTGGGACGTCCGGGCCCGGCTGCGCTGCGCGGACGGCGGCTGCCACGCCACCGCAGTGCGCGCCCTCGGCCCCGGCCTGCGCCGGACCGCCGTCCCGAGCCGCCTGCACGGGCTGCTGCTGGTCCACCCGTACGCGACGGCCGGCGGCTCGCTCGCGCTGCGCATCGCGCCCGGGCCGCGCTCGGCGGCCCGGGTCGCCGCCCGCAGGCTACGGCGCGTGGCGACCCGTACCCGCCGCCGCTGAGCGCCCTCGCGCCGCGACGGCCGCCCTGGATGACTGCCACAAAGATCCGATTCATTCATCCAGTCGCCCGGGGCAAAGAGGGCCCCGGCCGCCGCCTGCAAGCCGTCCCCCATGCCCTCGGTGACCAGACCCCGGACGCTGTCCAGAGTGGCCTGGCGCTGTTCCCACGCTGCGCTTCCCCGGTCCATGCCGTTGGTGTATTCCTGCACGATCGGCAGGAGGAGCTGGATGTGTCCACGGAGCAGCTGCTCCAAGTCCGCCAGTTCCTCGTACGGCGGCAGGGCGCGCCGATCCGCCGTCGCCTGGTCGATCGTCAGGCCGATGCGGTCCACGTCGATCGCGGATTCCTCGCCCGCTGTTCTCGCTTGCTCAGGCGCGTCAGCCTCGGCGCTGATGTTGGTGGTGCTCACGGCAGCCCCAGTGGTCGTCGGTGATCGCTCAGTCACTGACGGTAGGACCGCTGGGAGTTGAGAAGGGGCACAGTTTGTGCCCCCTCGATTACGCGGCCAGCAAGCCCAGTTTGACGGCGAGGTCCGACGCACGGCGCCGCCGGTCCGGCCGCTTCGACTCGGCCTCCTCGAGTACGATCCGCTTCGCGTAGCCGTTGTATCGGATCGTCTCTGGCGCGGCCTCGTGGGCCTTCTCCAGCGTCGCCAGCGCGACATCGGGCTGCCCGTCCAGCTGGTATCCGCGGGCCTCCTCGATGCGGTGCCGGGCCCGCCGCGGCCGGGACGGGATGGAGAGGGCATCGGCAGCCGCGGCCTGCCGTACAGACTCCCCGCCGGCATGCAGCTCCACAGCGACCGTGACGGCATGGGCGCCCATGATGGCGCGGGAGAAGGACGTCACCGGGTGGTAGTAGTCGGCGGGCAGGCGATCGGCCATGGCGCGCGCCTGGTCCCAGTAGCGCCACGCTGTACCCGTTTTGCCTCGGGGGCGGCGGTGTACCCGGCTTCGAAGGTGAGGGCACCGGCGATGGCAAGCACGTGGTCTTCTGCGTCCGGCAGGAGCGGTTCGAGGTATGCGAGTGTTTGGAGGTTCACCGCGTCTGCGGCATCGAAGTGCGAGGGGCCCGAGTCGCGGTGGGCCTGGGCCATGAGCCAGGCGGCGACGCCGATGGCGTGCGGGTCCTCGCTTTCCTGTGCGGCGATGAGCCCTCGCTCGGCGACGCGCCACAGTAGTGCGGCGTCGGGCTGGTAGGCGATGAAGAACTGGGCGAGCGAGTAGACCTGGGCAAGTACAGCTTGGGCCGCCCGGCAGCCCGCTGTGGTGTCGGCCTGGCGCACCGCGAGTTGAGCGTCCGGATCAGGTCGGGAAGCAAGGCCCCGATGACATCCCGGTGGTTGGGTGCGGAGTGGCGCGCGGCCCACGCGCGGGCCAGGCGAGCCACCAGATGCTCGGTCGGCGGCGCCTCCCGCTCGGTGATGAGCGGGAATGTGTCAACGGCGGCTTTGACTGCGCCGAGCCTTGGGTGGCCGGGGCCGGTGAACAGGCCGACGTGCACGGACTGGTTTCCAGTGAGGTCGGACAGGTCCCGGACGCGCAGCAGCTCGGCGATGCGCAGGATGACCTCTAGTTTCGGGGTCTTGAGCCGGCCGGTCTCGACGGCTTTGACCCAGGACCCGGAACGGCCGAGCAGTCCGCCAAGCTGGTCTCGGGTCATGCCCTTTCGGGTACGGAGGATTTGAAGCCGTTGCCCGAAGACAAGTGGGTCGGCGTATGGGTCCGGAGAAGCATCGGAAGACGACACGGCCTTGCCCCTTCTCTGTGCAGCTCGTCACGCTCAGGGTATGGGGCGGGGCCGGATCTGTGTGAGCTGGAACGCACGAAAGCGCCCCCACCCGCCAGCCGTAAGGCTGGCAGAGGGGGCGCTCTCGCCACCGCTCACGTCAGGATGTGCGGCACATCCCGCAGCGACACCCCACGATCCGGACACCGCTCAGCTAGCGGTCGATCTCGTCGAACAGCGCCTCCCAGCGGTCGAGCACGGCGGGCAGCCGCAGCGAGGCGACATGCCCGCGCGCGGCACGGCCGTACCGCTCGCGCAGCTGTGCGTCCTCGGCCAGCCGCCGCAGCGCGTCAGCGAACGCCGCTGTGTCCCCCGGCGGCACCAGGATGCCCGTACGCCCGTCGTCGACCAGCTCCCGTACTCCCCCGGACAGATCGAAGCTCACACACGGCACACCGCAGGCGGCCGCCTCCGCCAGAGCCATCGGGCGCCCCTCGCGCTCGCTGGTCAGGGCCGCCACGGACAGCTCCCGGTAGGCGGCGGCCATGTCCCCCACATTCCCGCGGAAGTGGACGCGGTCGCTCACCGCCCGGCGGGCGGCGTGCTCGAGCAGAACGGGTTGCAGTGGTCCCTCGCCGAAGATGTGCAGCTCCCAGTCCGGGAGTCCGGCGCAGGCCAGGGCGAACGCGTCGATGAGCCGGTCCAGCCGCTTGCCGGTGTCCAGCCGGCCGACAGCCCCGATGCGCCGGGTGTCCAGCGGCGCCGGCGCTCCGGGCTGAAAGGGCAGCGGGTTCGGCATGACGTCGGCGTTGGGCAGCCGGTGGCGCCGGAACTCGGCCGCGTCCTCCTCGCTGAGGAACAGCGACTTCTCCAGCCGCGGATAGTGACGCAGGATCAGCCGCAGATTGGCTGAGCGGCTGGCCTGGAGATATGACTCGTGGTACTGCCCGATGCCCTTCAGATGCGGCCAGGACAGCGAGGCCAGCCAGTCCGCGGCCCAGGGCGAGCCGATGATGACGTAACCGTCGGGCACGGCGGCGAAGCGGTCCAGCAACCGCGCCCGCGCCCGGTCCCGTTCGGTGCGCCGGGCCCGCTCGCGGCGGATGCGGACCGGGTTGAGGCGCTCGCCGAGCCGCTGGGCCTGCCAGGCCGGGGGCGTGGGACTGCTGTAGAGCGTGGTGTGCCGGTAGGCCGGCGCGGCGTGGTACCGGTACGGCTCCGGGCTCGGCCGGATGCCGATCAGCTCGACACGGTGGCCGCGTTCGGCGAACCCCTGGGCGAGGGTGTGCAGGACCCGCTGCGAGCCGCCCATGGAATCCACATCGATGCCGACGAGGAAGACATGGGACGGGCACCTGCCGGTGTGGGTGTCTCGGCTCATCGGCTGCCGCCTTCGAAGAAGAGGTCGACCACGGTCTTGCTCGCCCGCCCGGTCTCGTAGGAGTTGAACACCGCCTGGAAGCGGGCGTAGCGGTCGGCCCACTCCGCCCGTACCCGGTCGAGGTCGCCCAGTGCCTCCACCAGCTCCTGCGTGGTCGTCAGCATCGGGCCGGGTGCGATCTCGGCGAGGTCGTGGTACATGCCGCGGGCGCTGGCGCGGTAGTACTCGTAGTCGTCGGTGTAGAGCAGGATGGGCCGCCCGAGGTTGGCGTAGTCGAACAGCACCGAGGAGTAGTCCGTCAGCAGCGCGTCGGACGCCAGCAGCAGGTCGTTGATGTCGGCGAACGCGCGCCCGTCGCGCACCGCGTGTTCCACCTCGCGCGGCACGGAGAATCGTTCGTAGTAGTGCGGGCGGACGACCACGGACCACTCATGGCCGCACCCGGCTACGAGCTCCGCCAGATCCACCCGGATCGAGCGGCCGGTGCCGCGCTCCCCGTCCCGGAAGGTGGGCGCGTACAGCAGCACCTTGTGCCCGTCCGGGATCTGCAGCCGGACGCGGGCGGCGGCCGCGCGGTCACGCTGCTCGGGCTCGTTCCACCGCACGAGCACGTCGTTGCGCGGAAGCCCGCACCGCAGCAGCCGGCCGGTGTACTCGTTGGCCCGGACGAAGGTCCGCTCGAATTCGGCGTTGGGTGCGATCAGCGCGTCCCAGCGGGCCACCATGTCGCGGTGCCGCTGCTGCCGCTCGGGGTCGGCGAAGCGCAGTTCGGGCACGTCGAACCCCATGTATTTGACCGGCTGGCCGTGCCAGGTCTGCAGATAGCGGGTCTGCGGCCGCTTGCTGTAGATCGAGGGAAAGCCGTGCGAGTCCACCCAGTAGCCGGCGCGGGCGAGCGTACGCACGTACTCCCAGCTGCCGCGCCGGACCAGGGGCACATCGTCGGGGAAGGAGGAACGGTCGCCGGCGTACGACCACACGGCGTGCAACGGCAGCCCGCGCCGCACGAGTTCCTCGTAGATGTAGCGGGGGCTGTCGGTGTAGCCCCGTCCCTCCAGGGCCTCGAAGAGCACCAGATCCCTGTCCATGGGAAGCCTCAGCAGCTCCTGGTAGGACAGCGCCTTGGCCCGGGGGCCGTTCAGCCTGTCGCGCAGCCGCTGGGCCTTGCGGCGTACGGGCCTCAGGCGGGGTGCGAGACGCTGGGCCTGGGCCAGGGTGCCGGACCGCGACCAGGTGAACTGCAGCCGTCCCGCGCCCCGGCCCTCGCACGCGACCCGTACGTTGTGCCCGTCCAGGGGGCCGTGCAGCGGCAGATGCGCCTGCAGCGAGGGCAGGCTGGGCGGCGCGAGCAGCGTGTCGGTGCGGGCCGTACCGAGCCGCCGGAGTACGACCACGGGATGCCGGCGTCCCGCAAAGCCCTTGGCCCGCAGAGGAATGCGCCTGAGGTCCAGCTCGATCTCGGCGGTGTACACATCCGGCGCTCCGGCAGGGTCGGGCTGATACCGGACCGGAATCTTCAGGGGTGAGCCGGACGCGGCGAGCCACAGCTGTGCGCTCATCTCGCCCGGCGCGGCCAGCAGCCGCGCCGGGTCGTAGGTGCGCAACGTCAGCCGCAGTACAGGGCCCTCCGGGGTCAGGCTCTCCACTTCGTGGCGGAGGGGAGCGGTGGAGAAGGGCTGCTCGTCCAGCCGCCATTCGCTGATGTCGAGTTCGGCGGCGCCGTCCGCGTCCTGGGGCACGGTCTCGCCCCAGTAGGTGCGGCCCTCGTGCCGGGTCACCCGGCGGGGGGCGATTCTGGGGCGGCCGAGGCTGCGGGCGCACGCGATCGCCTCGTCCAGGCGGCCGGAGCGCAGCAGGTACTGGCAGATCCGCTGCTCCCTCGGCAGCCCCCGCACCGCCTCGGTGGTGATCTCCCCCAGGTACGGGGTGACGACGGCGGCGAACCGCTCGGTCCACACCCGGCCGCGGAAGGGCAGGTCGCCGAGGTAGAGCCGCAGGTCGTGGCGCAGGAACTTGTCGTCCTTGGCCGGGCGCAGGTCGGCGTTGCCGCTGTCCTGGAGAAAGCCGTCGATCAGCCGGGCCACGGCGATCCGGTCCGCCACATTGCGGATCCGGTGGCGGCTGGAGGAGATGGACAGGTGGTCCTGGTCGGCCGCCAGCCGCCAGATGTACACGGGCCAGGGGACGACGGCGAAGCTGCCGGCCAGGGCGAAGGCCTTGGCCGTGAACAGCTGGTCCTCGTAGTGGATGCCCTCGGGGAAGCGCAGTTGATGACGGTCGATGAAATCGGCCCGGTAGAGCTTGTTGGTGGAGAGATGGTCGTGGAAGTACTCCGGTGCCCGGCGGATTCCCTCGACGACCCGGACGTCGTCGAAGAGCTGCGGGTACCACAGGCCCGTGGTCCTGGTCTCCTCGAAGATCCGGGTGACCTCACCGGTGACGAAGTCGGCCCCGGTCCGCTCGGCGGTGAGCAGCAGCGATTTGCAGGCGTGCTTGGGCAGTTCGTCATCGCTGTCGAGGAACATCAGATACGGGGCGCGGGCGACCGCCAGCCCCGCATTGCGGGGGGCGCTGCAGCCGCCGCTGTTGCGCTCCAGACGCAGATACCGCACGCGCGGATCGGCGGCCTGGAGCCGCCGGGCCACTGTCGGCGTGGCGTCGGTGGAGCAGTCGTCGGCGATGATCACTTCCAGGTTGCGCAGGGACTGGCCGAGCACCGACCGCGCCGCCCGGACCAGGCGATTGGCGTCGTTGTACACGATGAGGACCACGGAGACATCGGGCACGCGCCCCTCCTGCCACGGGTTCTGCCGGTCAGTTGACATGGGCGGCGCCCTCCTCGGTGTCCCTGGTGTCCTCGGTGGCCGCAGGCGGGGGGCCGGTCCGCGGCGGCCGGGTGCGCAGAGCGTGCCAGGCCAGCACGGCGGTGAGGCCGACGATGCAGGCCGCGTCCTTGAACGCACGGTGGTTCCATGCCTCCAGCTCGGGCCAGTACAGGCCGGTGAGTTCGGGCATGAGGGCGATCAAGAACCACGGGGACCCGGCGACCGAGCCCGCGGCCGGCAGCGACGCGGCCAGCGGCAGCACCACCACCGGCAGGTAGTGCAGGAACGACGGCCGGGAGACCAGGAACGCCGCGAGCATCAGCAGCGCCGCGGTCTCCACCAGCCGCAGCCCCTCGTCTCCCGCCGCCCGCCACCGCCGCCAGGCCAGGGCGACTGTTGCCGCCGCCAGCGCGAGGACCGGCACGGCCGCCACCTCGAGCGGGATGCCGATGCGCGGCAGGATCGTCATCAGCGAGGCGTCGAAGGGGCGGGCGTACGCGTCCTGCCCGTGGAGCAGGAACGGCACGGTCTTGGTGAGAAACAGGCCCGGCCGTGGCATGACGAGCCCGCCCAGCACGGACACCGCGACCGGCAGCCCGCACGCGATCGCCAGTGCCCGCCACTGCCGGGCGAAGACGAACAGCAGCAGGACGGGTACGAGCAGAGGCTTCGTGGCGATCGCCGCGCCGGTCACCGCGGCCGCCGCGCACCAGCGTCCGCGACGGGCCAGCAGGAGGGCGCCGGGCAGGGCGACGACGGACAGCACTGTCCAGTTCCCGAGGTAGATCAGGCTGCGCGTCGGCAGGAAGAAGGTGAGCCCGGCCAGCCCGGCCACAGCCAGCCGGCTGGTCGCGGGCACCTGGAAGATCCGCAGTGAGAGCCACCAGCCGAGGAGAATCAGCAGCGCCACCCCGAGCGGCACCGCGTAGTGCAGCACCCGCTCGCCGAACGGGACTTGGGGCACCGCCGCGAAGACCGCGCCGGGCAGGTAGAGGAAGCGCTGGTCCTCGTACGGCGAGCGGCCGTGGAGCAGGGCCCGCGCCGCGCGCACGACGATGGCGTTGTCCGTGCCCGTCACCGGTCCGCGCAACACCTCGGTCACCCTCAGCCCGAACATGAGCAGCACGGCCGCGCATGCCGGCAGGGACGCACGGCGGCGCAGCGCCTCGGCCGGCCGCCCGGTCATCGCCGGCCGACCTTCAGCAGCACCAGCCCGTTCGGGCCGTGGGCGACTTCCCTGACGGCCGGATCCGCCGGCGGCAGGCCCGGCCCGCGCGCCTTCTGCAGCACCCAGGACGCGCCGTGGTCGCGGAGGATGGCCAGCCGCTCCCGCCGCGAGGTGCCGGGGGCGAAGTAGCGCTCGGTGGCTTTCCAGCGGGCTGCCTGATCGGGGAGGAAGACGTCCGGGTAGGCGGGGGCGACGGTGTACGGGCCGTAGGCCGGGATCGTCCGCAGCGCGTAGTAGTCGTTGGTCATCACCGTCTGGCCCGGCGGCACCGAGCGCGCCAGCCGGGCGAAGGCGGGCCAGGGGGCGATGTGCGGGGCGCCGCGCAGCACGGGCGGGATCGCGTCCTTGCGGAGCACGTACGTCAGCGCCCCGGCCTGCGTCCAGGCGCCGGTCAGCAGGGCTGCCGCCGTCAGGGGCGCGAACACGCGGCGCGCGCCCCGCCCGCCGGCCCCGGAGGCTTCGAGCGCCAGGGCCACCTGCGCGGGGAGCAGCACCGCCGGGAGGGTCCGGCCCCAGGAGTAGTGCCCGGTGAGCCCGCCCAGGGTGAAGACCGAAAGGCCAAGGAGGAAGAAGAGCACCAGCGGGTCGCGCCGGTCCCGCCGAGCGCGCACCGCCAGCGCCGCGACACCGGCCGACAGCAGGCAGAACCGCGCGAACAGATCGCGGTACAGGGACCGGTGGACGTCCTCCAGCCCGCCCGCGGTGAACAGCGAGAAGAACCCGTAGTACGGCCAGAGCGCCAGGACGGTGAGGGCGAGGGCGGCCGCCGCACCGAGGCGGACCCATACCGCCCGCTCCGGCCAGGGCCGCGCGCCCAGCACCATGCCCGCGGCACCGAGGAGGGCGACCGCTCCCGTGAACTGGTGGCTGAGCAGGATGAGCGACAGCAGCAGCCCCAGGGCCAGGAAGGCGGGCAGGCACCGGCTGTCCGCCAGGGCCGTGCGCAGCAGCGCCCACAGGTGGAAGCACAGGCCGAGGGCGAAGGTGCTGGGGTAGGCCAGGGTCAACGACAGGGAGGTGAGGCCCGGAAGGCCGCTCCAGGCGAACAGGTGGACCCCGTAGAGCAGCGTGATGGCCAGCACCGCGAGGGGGATGGCGGTGCGCCGGGCGGTGAAGGTGCGGACGAAGCAGCGGATCCCGGTGAGGAGCAGCACGAGGTCGACCAGGGCCGCCAAGTGCAGTACGTGGAAGGCGGACCAGCCGGCCGCTCGCGCGAGCAGCGCGAGGGCGAGCGTCCACGGCGAGTAGTACGGGCTGGGGGTGTCCGCGTGCACCAGGGGATTGCCGGGGTGCAGCGGATGTGCACGCAGACGCTCGATGACCGCGGCGTGCATCCCCAGGTCCCCGGCCCAGGGCAGCCGGACCGCCATCAGCAGGAGCAGCACCACGACCAGCAGTGCGGCGACGGACACGGCCTGGTGCGGGGTGTCCATACGGGCGCGCAGGAGTGGCCCGTACCGCAGCAGCCGTGGCGGCAGGGCGCGGCCCGCTTCCGGCGGTGCGGCTGCGGTGGGCCGGCTGTCCCGGGCCGTACGCAGCCCGGGGTCGAGGTCGTCGGCCATCAGCGCGGCGGCCTCGCGGCAGCAGTCGTCGTCATCGCGTTTCCCGGCACCCCACACCTCCGGCGACAGAAATAGACATCACCGGAAATACCAGATCATTGATCAGCGAATAACTACAAAAGCATTGAGCCGGGTGGGTGACGGAACGCCGGTTCGGCGAGCACCGCTGGGGGAAAACCCCGAAGGGGCGCCCAGGCTGCGGAGGCAGTCCGGGCGCCCCTTCGTCGCGCAAACCCGCCGGGGAGGGCTACTGGTGCGTACGCAGCAGCGTCCGCATCGTCCGCATCGCAACGGACAGATTGGCCAGATCGAACTGGTCCGACCCCTGGATCTCCTCCAGCGTGGTCCGCGCCCGGCCCAGGATCGCCGCGTTCTTCTTCTCCCACAGCTGGAACCGCTGCTCCGGCGTCGACTCACCGTTGCCCACCGACAGGACGTCCGCGGTGAGCGCCGCGTGCGCGGCGAACAGGTCCTCGCGGATGGCGGCGCGGGCCATCGATTGCCAGCGGTCGGCCCGCGGCAGCTCGATGATCCGGTCCATCAGCTGGGTGATCCCCAGCCGGTCGGCCAGGTCGTAGTAGACCTCGGCGACATCCAGCGGCGCCTTGCCCGTACGGTCGGAGATCGCGACGATGTCGAGCGTCGGGAAGGCAGACGAGAAGCCCGCGACACGCTGCGCCAGCGCCTCCGGCACCCCGGCCTCGGCCAGCTCGTCGAGGACGCGCTGGTACCACTCCAGGTCGTCACCCCTGAGCAGCTTGGGCAGCTCGGACCAGACCTCCTCGACCCGGTCGCCGAAGAACTCGATGGTCTCGGCCAGCTGGAGCGGCTGCGGGCGGTTGTTGAGCAGCCAGCGGGTACCGCGCTCGACGAGCCGCCGCGAGTGCAACCGGATCCGGGTCTGCACATCGGCCGCGACCTTGTTGTCCAGTGCCTCGACCTCGTCCCAGACGGTGCCGAGCGAGAAGATCGTACGAGCCGCGGTCTGGGCGCGGACGACCTCTTCGATGGACGCCCCGGTCTCCTCCCGCAGCCGGTGCAGGAAGGTCGTACCGGCGGTGTTGACCGTGTCGTTGACCAGCAGGGTCGTCACGATCTCGCGGCGCAGCGCGTGGGCGTCGATGTGCTCGGGGAACCGCTCGTTCAGCGCCTTCGGGAAGTACGCGTGCAGCAGCCGCTGCAGATACGGGTCGTCCGGCAGATCGGTCTCGATCAGCTCCTCCGCCACCGTGATCTTGGTGTAGGCGAGCAGCACCGCGATCTCCGGCTGGGTCAGACCACGGCCGGCGTTCAGCCGCTCGCGGATCTGCCGGTCCGACGGCAGGTACTCCAGCGCCCGGTCGAGCCGGCCATCGCGCTCCAGCCTGCGGATGTAGCGGTGGTGGGCGTGCAGCAGGCTGGGTGCCTGGGCGACGGCGCAGGCGAGGGCGATGTTCTGCGCGTAGTTGTTGCGCAGTACGAGCTCGCCCACCTCGTCGGTCATCTCCGCCAGCAGCTGGTTGCGCTGCTTGACGGTCAGGTCGCCGTCCTCCACGACCTTGTTCAGCAGGATCTTGATGTTCACCTCGTGGTCGGAGGTGTCCACACCGGCGCTGTTGTCGATCGCGTCAGTGTTGATCTTGCCGCCGTGCTGGGCGAACTCGATCCGGCCGAGCTGGGTCAGACCCAGGTTGCCGCCCTCACCGACGACCTTGACCCGAAGGTCCTGGCCGTCGACACGGATCGCGTCATTGGCCTTGTCGCCGACGTCGGCGTGGGTCTCGGTCGACGCCTTGACGTACGTACCGATGCCGCCGTTCCACAGCAGGTCCACCGGGGCCTTGAGGATGGCCTTCATCAGGTCGGCCGGGGTCATCTTGGTGACCTTGCCCTCGATGCCGAGGGCGGCGCGCACATGCGCGTTGATCGGGATGGACTTGGCGGTGCGCGGGTACACACCCCCGCCCGGGGACAGCAGGTCGGTGTTGTAGTCGGCCCACGAGCTGCGCGGCAGCTCGAACAGGCGGCGCCGCTCGGCGTGCGAGACGGCCGCGTCCGGGTTCGGGTCGAGGAAGATGTGCCGGTGGTCGAAGGCGGCGACCAGGCGGATGTGCTCGCTGAGCAGCATGCCGTTGCCGAACACGTCACCGGACATGTCGCCGATGCCGACGACGGTGAAGTCCTGCGTCTGGGTGTCGTGCCCCAGCTCGCGGAAGTGCCGCTTCACCGACTCCCAGGCGCCACGGGCGGTGATGCCCATGCCCTTGTGGTCATAGCCGGCCGAGCCGCCGGAGGCGAAGGCGTCGCCGAGCCAGAAGCCGTAGGAGGTGGCCACCTCGTTGGCGATGTCGGAGAAGGTCGCGGTGCCCTTGTCGGCGGCGACCACGAGGTAGGTGTCGTCCTCGTCGTGGCGGACGACGTCTTGGGGGTGCACGACCTCGCCGCCGACGAGGTTGTCGGTGATGTCGAGCAGGCCGGAGATGAAGGTCTTGTAGCAGGCGATGCCCTCGGCCAGCCAGGCGTCGCGGTCCACGGACGGGTCGGGCAGCCGCTTGCCGACGAAGCCGCCCTTCGCACCGACCGGCACGATCACCGTGTTCTTGACCATCTGCGCCTTGACCAGGCCCAGGATCTCCGTGCGGAAGTCCTCACGGCGGTCGGACCAGCGCAGACCACCGCGCGCGACCTTGCCGAAGCGCAGGTGGACGCCCTCGACGCGGGGCGAGTACACCCAGATCTCGTACGCCGGGCGGGGCGCGGGAAGGTCCGGGATGGCGCGCGGGTCCAGCTTCATCGACAGGTAGCTGTGCGGCTTGCCGTCGTCGCCGTGCTGGAAGTAGTTGGTCCGCAGGGTGGCCTTGATGACGGTGAGGAAGGAACGCAGGATGCGGTCCTCGTCCAGGGAGGCGACCTGGTCCAGGGCGGCGTCCAGCTCCTCCATCAGGGCGTCGATCAGTTCGATGCCCGCACGCTGGCGCTCCGGTGCCAGCCGGGCCTCGAACAGGTTCACCAGCAGCCGGGTGGTGTGGACGTTGTTGCGGAGGGTGTCCTCCATGTAGTCCTGGCTGAAGGTGGCGCCCGCCTGCCGCAGGTACTTCGCGTACGCGCGCAGCACCATGGCCTGCCGCCAGGTCAGCCCGGCACCCAGCACCAGGGCGTTGAAGTCGTCGTTCTCGGCCTCGCCGGTCCACACGGCGGCGAAGGCGTCCTGGAAGCGGTCGCGGGCGTCGTCGCCGAGGTAGTCGCCGTTCGCCGTGGACTTGGGCATCCGCAGCCCGAAGTCGTAGATCCAGGCCGTGGTGCGGTCGGGGCAGCGCAGCTCGTACGGCCGCTCGTCGACGACCTCGACGCCCAGGCCCTGGAGGACCGGCAGGACCGCGGAGAGCGAGACCGGCTCGCCGATGCGGTAGATCTTGAAGCGGCGCTCGCCGGAGACCGCGCCCACCGGCTCGTACAGGCTGAGCGCGAAGTCCTTGCCGCCCTCGGCGGTGGCCAGCCTGTCCAGGTGCTGCAGGTCGGAGACGGCGGCACGCGGGGAGTGGTCCGCCTTGTAGCCCTCCTCGAAGGCGCCCGCGTAGCGCCGCAGCAGCTCGGCGGCGCGCTCTTCGCCGAGCTCCGCGTTGAGGGCCTCGGCGAAGCCGTCCTCCCAGGAGCGGGCGGCCTCGGCGAGCCGGGCCTCGATGCGCTCGACATCGGCATCGGACAGCTGGGGCAGCTCGGTGCCGGGTTCGACGCGCACCACGAAGTGCAGCCGGGTGAGCACCGACTCGGTGCTCATCAGGGTGAAGTCGACGGTGGTGCCGCCCAGCTCCTCCTTGAGGATCTCGGTCAGGCGCAGCCGGACGTCGGTGTTGAAGCGGTCCCGCGGCAGGTAGACCAGCGCGGAGTAGTAGCGGCCGTACTCCTCCTGGCGCAGGTACAGCCGCAGCCTGCGGCGCTCCTGCAGGTACAGAACGTTGGTGACGATCGAGCGCAGCTCGTGCACCGGCGTCTGGAACAGCTCGTCGCGCGGGTAGGTCTCCAGGATCTGCAGCAGGTCCCGGCCGTCGTGACTGTGCGGGGAGAAGCCGGCGTCGGACAGCACCTCCTCGACCTTGCGGCGGATGACCGGGACCCGGCGGACGGACTCGGTGTACGCGGCGGAGGAGAACAGGCCCAGGAAGCGGCGCTCCCCGATGACGTTGCCGTGCTCGTCGAACTTCTTGACGCCGATGTAGTCGAGGTAGGAGGGCCGGTGCACGGTGGAGCGGCTGTTGGCCTTGGTGAGCACCAGCAGTTTGTGCTCACGGGCCTTGGCGCGGGCGTCGGCCGGCAGCCGGTTGAAGGACGGCGAGACGGGGTGCCCGTCCTCGGCGTCCCGGTGGGTGGGGTCGGAGCGCAGGACGCCCAGGCCCGTGCCCGGGACGGGCCGCAGGACGTCCTCTTCCTCGCCGTCGGTGCGGGCCCGGGTCAGCTCGTACTCGCGGTAGCCGATGAAGGTGAAGTGATCGTCGGACAGCCAGCGCAGCAGCTCGCGGGCCTCCTCGATCTCCTGCTCGGGCAGCTCGTCGGTGGGCTCGCCGGGAAGCTCCTCGGCGATCCGCAGCGCGGCGTCGCGCATCTTGGCCCAGTCCTCGACGGCCTCGCGGACGTCGGACAGAACGCGGAGCAGATCGCTGGTGATCTGCTTGAGGTCGGCGCGGTCGGTCTCGCGGTCGATCTCGACGTGGATCCAGGACTCGATGAGCGCATCGTGCGGCAGGTCCGCGGCCGCACCGCCGTTCCGGGGTCCGGCGGGAACATCGAGCACCTCGATGAGCTGCCCGGTGACATCGCGGCGGACGACCATCAGCGGGTGGATCACCAGATGGATGCCTCGGCCCTGGCGGGAAAGCTCATTGGTGACCGAGTCCACCAGGAAGGGCATGTCGTCGGTGACGACCTCTACGACGGAGTGGCTGGAGGTCCAGCCGTTCTCCTCGACGGTCGGGGTGTGCACCCGGACGTTGGCGGTGCCCTGCGGACGCGTTTCGGCTAGACGGAGGTGGGAGAGGGCTGCGCCCAGGATGTCGACCGGGTCGCGGTCGGTCAGGTCCTCGGGGGCGGTGTGCAGGTAGTAGCGCTGGAGGTACCGGCTGAAGGTGTCGGGAGCGAGGCCCGGCACCGGTTGTTGCCCGGCCGGGCTGTTCTCAGCTACCCGGGCGGCCCGTGCGAGCAGCTCGGCCTTGGCTTCGTCCAGCTTGGTCTGCATGTCCTGTGGCTCCTGTCGCGCGCCGTTGCGTGACGTAGAAGGAAGTGGTTTCACGCCCCGACACGTCGGGTTGTCCGGTCGGATTCGACGTAGTGCCTGGGTACGAAATGTCCGGGGCGCTGTGGGCCAGCGTCGACGCCTGGTCCCGGTTGCGGGTGTCAGCGCCGGCCCGGGCACGATGGCACACCGGGCGCGTGCAGAGGGCCTCACTGCCCCCGCGGGATATAGCACTGATCACGGGGTCAAGGCTATCGCTCCGGACCCCCGAGCCGTCATGGGCCGTTTGTGTACAAAACCTGGGGCCGAAGTTTGACGTTCTGGACAGCGACGCGGGCCGTCTTGGCAAACACGCGGTCGCGCGGCAGGTTGAGCTTCAAGACGGCTCGAGGAACGGATCTCACAGCGCGGAAGCGGAATCGGGAGAGGCGAAAGCCATGGCAGCCAGGGTTCTGATCGTTACCGGGGACGCCGCGGAGTCGCTGGAGGTGCTCTATCCATACCAGCGGCTGCAGGAAGAGGGCTACGAGGTGCACATCGCGGCCCCGAGCCGCAAAAAGCTGCGCTTCGTCGTACATGACTTCGAAGAGGGCTTCGACACCTACACCGAGAAGCCGGGCTACACCTGGCCCGCCGACCTGGCGTTCTCGGAAGTCGACCCAGGGGCCTATGTGGCTCTGGTGATCCCGGGCGGACGGGCGCCGGAGTACCTGCGCAACGACCCGGAGCTCCGGAAGGTTGTCAAGGCCTTCTTCGACGCCGACAAGCCCGTCGCGCAGATCTGCCACGGGCCGCTGCTGACGGCGGCGGTCGACAGCCTGCGCGGGCGACGGGTCACGGCGTACCCGGCGCTGGAACTGGACATGCAGGCCGCGGGGGCCACCTTCAAGGACAGCGAAGCCGTCGTGGACGGCACGCTGGTCTCGTCCCGGGCCTGGCCGGACCACCCGGCCTGGATGCGGGAGTTCCTGACCGTGCTGCGGTCGAAGGCCCCGGTGACCTAGTTCGTGCCCGAGCGCGGCCGCGTGCCCGAGCGCGGCCGCCGGCCGCGCTCTCAGCCGGCGAGGAACTCCGCGGCCTCGACCGCCTCGGCGAGGCTGTCGACAACCGGTACCCCGGCCTCCTCCAGGCTGGCGCGGCTGTGCGAACCGCCGGTGTAGAGCACGGCGCGGGCCCCGACGTGCGCCGCCGCCACGCCGTCGTCCAGCGCGTCGCCGATCACCACGACCCGGTCCACGTCGATGCCGGGTATCGAGGCGAGGTGGCGCACCATCTGCTCCGCCTTGCCGATGTGCGAGGGGCCGGTGCGCCCGTCAACGCGTACGAACAGTTCCTCGATGCCGTGCGTCCGCACCATCGGCAGCAGGTGCTCATGCGGAGCCAGCGAGCACAGCGACTGGGTGCGCCCGGCCGCCTGCCGCTCGGCGAGCAGCTCCCTGGCGCCCAGGGCCAGCCCCGCGCTCTCTGCCAGCGCCCAGTAGTGGCGGTGGAACGCTTCGTCCATCACCAGCCACTCGTCGTTGGTGGGGAGCCGGCCCATGAGGCGTTCGTAGAAGAGCGGCACGGGGACGCAGTACAGCTCGCGGTAGCGCTCGAGCGTGATCGGCTCCAGGCCGATTTCGGCGAACGAGGCATTGGTCGCCTCGATCACGGCGTCGATGTCGTGAAAGAGCGTGCCGTTCCAGTCCCAGACGATGTGCGTCCCGCGCAACCTGTGCATGCCCATATCTCGACGGTACCGGCGGGCTCCGACAGACGGGCGCGCCGGCGAGAGAGCCGGAGCGCGGCCGCCAGAACGGAGCTCAGCCGATGACGTTCGGAATCTCCTGGGTCGCGTACCAGAGCAGTTCGTGGTCCTCCGCGCCGTCCACCGTGAACTGAGCGTCGTCGTCCCCGAGATCCGCCGCCCCCAGCGCGGCGGCGGCCGCGGAGATGTCCGCCTCGGCCTCGTCGGAGTCGATGTGCACCGCGGCGGCCTTGGCGAAAGGTACCGGCCGCGAGATCCGTACCTCGCCGAGCGCGGAGGCGTCCAGGCCGCGGTCCGGGTCGGCTACCGCCTCGCCGTCCGGGACGTCGGCGGCGACGACCACGCGGCGGCGGGCCGCCTTCGGGTCGGCGGCGACGAGGCGCAGCGAGGCCTGGGCGGCGCGGCTGAGGGCCGCGTACTCCAGCTCCTCGATGTCGTCGGAGACGTACCACTCGCGCAGCGCGGGGGTCACCGCGTAGCCGTCCAGCGGGCCCGGACCCAGCTCTCCCGCCTTGTACGCCTCTGCGAGTCCGGAAAGGGTCGTGGGGACGTAGACGCGCATGGCTGCCGCTTTCGTGAAGGCGCTGAGTTGCAGCCAGCATACGGGCGTGAGTCCCCCTTCGGGGTGCCGGGAGGAGCGGCGGGAGGGTCCGGTCCGGCGCCGGGGTGACCGCCGCTGCCTGCGTGGGCCCGGCCTCGTCACCCGGATAGGTGAAAACGGGGCACGGTTCATCGCCGGGGCCGCGGCGCTTGCGGGGGTCCGGCTGGCCGGTTAGAAGACTGCCGAAACGCAAGCTACCGCCTGGTAGAACCAGGCCGGCACACACGGGGACGATCAGCCATGGGCATGGGCAAGGGCAAGGGCACGGAAAAAGCGACGGCGACCCGGCGCGCACCGGGGCAGACCCGGGGCCGCAGCGGCCCGCCACAGCGGCGCGATCCGCGCGGGCCGGGCGCGGCCGCGGCGGCGGCCGCGCGTCGGCAGCGCGACCTGGACCGGCTGCCCCGGTACTGGTTCGCCCACCGGCTTCTGCTGATCCTCAGCGGCCGGCAGCCGGTCCACTGCATGCTCGGCCACACTCTGGGCGCGGCGTACGACGAGCTGGTGCGGCTCGCCCCGCTGGCGCCCCTGTGCCCGCCCGGCAACGGCAGCCGCCACCCGGCACCGGTCGTACGGCGCTGCGACGAGTACCGTCCGCGGCCCGGCGTCATCGAGGCGTTCGCGCGGATTCTGTCCGGCGACCGGCTGCATGCGCTGGCTTTCCGGCTGGAGCACGGCCGCGACGCGCGCTGGCGCTGCTCCGCGTTGGAACTCGCCATCCCCGGCCCCCGGTTCCGGGAGCCGTAGCGGCCACAGCCTGTGCCCCGGCGCAGCACCGTCGCCGTGTAGCAGACCCGGAGGCCTGGGCAACGGCAAGGGGCCGGGCACCTTCCGGTGCCCGGCCCCTGCCTCTGATGCTCGCCGCTACTTCTTGCGACGGCGGCCGCCCGCCTTCTGCGCCTTGCGGCGCTCGGCACGGGTCAGCCCGTCGGCCTCGGAGCGGGTGGGCCCGGTGACGCCCTCGTTGACGAAGTCGCCCTCGACGACATTGCCCTCGCCATCCACCTTCGGCGCGCTGAAGTGCATCCGGTCCGGCCGCTGCGGGGCCTCCAGCCCCTTGGCGCGGATCTCGGGACGGGCCACGGCGGCCGCCGGAACCGCGTCCTCCGCGACCTTCTCCAGCGTCGCCTTCTCCTCGACCGGAATCTCCTCGACCTGCTGCTCGACCTGGACCTCCAGGTTGAACAGGTAACCGACGGACTCCTCCTTGATGCCCTCCATCATGGCCGTGAACATGTCGAAGCCCTCCCGCTGGTACTCGACCAGCGGGTCCTTCTGGGCCATCGCGCGCAGGCCGATGCCCTCCTGGAGGTAGTCCATCTCGTAGAGGTGCTCGCGCCACTTGCGGTCCAGGACCGACAGCACCACGCGCCGCTCCAGCTCGCGCATGATCTCCGAGCCGAGCTGCTTCTCACGCTCGTCGTACTGCTCGTGGATGTCGTCCTTGATGGACTCGGCGATGAACTCGGCGGTGAGCCCGGCGCGGTCGCCGGCCGCCTCCTCCAGCTCCTCGATGGTCACCTTGCACGGGTAGAGCTGCTTGAAGGCGCTCCACAGCCGCTCGAGGTCCCACTCCTCGGCGAAGCCCTCGACGGTCTCGGCCTGGACGTACGCGTCGATGGTGTCGTCCATGAAGTGGCGGATCTGCTCGTGCAGATCCTCGCCCTCCAGGACGCGGCGGCGCTCGCCGTAGATGACCTCGCGCTGCCGGTTGAGGACCTCGTCGTACTTCAGGACGTTCTTGCGGGTCTCGAAGTTCTGCTGCTCGACCTGCGACTGCGCGGACGCGATCGCACGCGTGACCATCTTGTTCTCGATCGGCACGTCGTCCGGGACGTTGGCCATCGCCATGACCCGCTCGACCATCTGCGCCTTGAACAGCCGCATCAGGTCGTCGCCCAGCGACAGGTAGAAGCGGGACTCACCCGGGTCGCCCTGACGGCCGGAACGACCGCGCAGCTGGTTGTCGATACGGCGCGACTCGTGCCGCTCGGTGCCCAGGACGTACAGGCCGCCGAGTGCCTTGACCTCGTCGTGCTCGGCCTGGACGGCCGCCTCGGCCTTCTCCAGGGCGGTGGGCAGCGCCGCGGCCCACTCCTCGGCGTGGTTGACGGGGTCGAGCCCGCGCTGCCGCAGCTCCGCCTCGGCCAGGTCGTCCGGGTTGCCGCCGAGCTTGATGTCCGTACCACGGCCGGCCATGTTCGTCGCGACCGTGACGGCGCCCTTGCGGCCCGCCTGGGCGACGATCTGCGCCTCCCGATCGTGCTGCTTCGCGTTCAGCACCTCGTGCGGGATGCCGCGCTTGGCGAGCTGGCCGGAGAGGTACTCGGACTTCTCGACCGAGGTGGTGCCGACCAGCACCGGCTGGCCCTTGGTGTGCTTCTCGACGATGTCCTCGACCACCGCCGCGAACTTCGCCTGCTCGGTGCGGTAGATCAGGTCGGACTTGTCGAGGCGCTGCACCGGGCGGTGCGTCGGGATCGGGACGACGCCGAGCTTGTAGATCTGGTGGAACTCGGCGGCCTCCGTCATGGCCGTACCGGTCATGCCGGAGAGCTTGTCGTAGAGGCGGAAGAAGTTCTGCAGGGTGATCGTGGCGAGAGTCTGGTTCTCGTCCTTGATCTCCACGCCTTCCTTGGCCTCGATGGCCTGGTGCATGCCCTCGTTGTAGCGGCGGCCGGCGAGGATACGGCCGGTGTGCTCGTCGACGATCATGACTTCGCCGTCCATGACGACGTAGTCCTTGTCTCGCTTGAAGAGCTCCTTGGCCTTGATGGCGTTGTTGAGGTAGCCGACGAGCGGGGTGTTCACCGACTCGTAGAGGTTGTCGATGCCGAGCCAGTCCTCGACCTTGGTGACGCCCGACTCATGGATGGCGACCGTGCGCTTCTTCTCGTCGACCTCGTAGTCGCCGGTCTCCTCCAGCCCCTTCTGGGGATTGGCGGGCTCGCCGCGCTTCAGGCGCGTGACCAGCTTGGCGAAGTCGGCGTACCACTTGGTCGCCTGGTCGGCCGGGCCCGAGATGATCAGTGGCGTACGGGCCTCGTCAATGAGGATCGAGTCGACCTCGTCGACGATCGCGAAGTTGTGGCCCCGCTGCACGAGCTCGTCCTTCGACCACGCCATGTTGTCGCGGAGATAGTCGAAGCCGAACTCGTTGTTGGTGCCGTAGGTGATGTCGCAGGCGTACTGCTCGCGGCGCTGCGCCGGGGTCATGTTGGCCAGGATGCAGCCGACCTCGAGGCCGAGGAACTTGTACACCCTGCCCATCCACTCGGAGTCACGCTCGGCGAGGTAGTCGTTCACCGTGATCAGGTGGACGCCCTTGCCGGACAGTGCGTTGAGGTAGGCGGGCAGCGTGCCGACGAGGGTCTTGCCCTCACCGGTGCGCATCTCGGCCACATAGCCCATGTGCAGCGCGGCGCCGCCCATGAGTTGTACATCGTAGTGGCGCTGGCCGAGTACGCGCTTGGCGGCCTCGCGGACGGTCGCGAAGGCCTCGGGCAGCAGGTCGTCCAGGCTCTCCCCGTCCGCGTACCGTGCCTTGTACTCGTCGGTGAGCGCCCTCAGCTCGGCGTCGGAGAGGTTGACGAAGTCCTCTTCGATGGAGTTGACCTGGCCCGCGATGCGGTGCAGCCTGCGCAGGATCTTGCCTTCGCCTGCACGCATGAGCTTGTTGAAGACGGACACGTAGGTTGGTCTCCTTGCCGGTCGGGCCTGGCACTGCGGGGTCCCCCCGGCCGGAGGCTGGGGGAGGGTGCGCGGGCGCGGCTGGGTAGCCCCCGCCGCAACGGCCATCGTAAGTCAGGACGAGCCCCGGTCGGGAGGTCCGTCAGTACGAAGGCGCAGTGTCACCCATTAGAACAACGCACGAGCGCCCCGGAAGGTGCCCGGCGCGCCCAGGGGCGAGGGGCCATACGGGCCGGCGGTGGAACGGCGAAGCGCTGGCGGCGCTGTCAGTGGCGGCCTCTAGGGTGCGGCGCATGACGACTCTGCCGCTGCCCACGGTCGAACTGTCCGCCGACGACGCCCGGCGGATTGCCCTGCGCGCTCAGGGCCTGCTCGGCGCGCCGGACCGCCGCGCCGGTGTGCGGGGGCTGCTGCGCCGGCTCGGGGCCATACAGCTCGACACGATCTCGGTGCTGGCGCGCTCGCACGAGCTGGTGCCGTACTCCCGGCTGGGCGCGGTGGGGCGGTCGGCGGTCGAGGCCGCGTACTGGACCGACAATCACTCCTTCGAATACTGGTCGCACGCTGCGTGCATCCTGCCGATCGAGGAGTGGCCGCACTTCGCCTTCCGGCGCCGGGCGCGTCGGGCGAAGGGCCATCGCTGGCATGTGATGGAGGACTCGGAGCGATCCTGCGCCGAGGTGCGTGACCGGCTGAAGACGGAGGGGCCGCTGACGGCGTCGGAGCTGGGCGGGGCCAAGAACGGCGGGCCCTGGTACGACTGGTCCGAGACGAAGATCGCGGTGGAGTGGCTGCTGGACACCGGTGAGGTGGTGTGCAGCCGGCGGCGCGGCTGGAAGCGCGTGTACGACCTGGCGGAGCGCGCGGTTCCGGACGCGCTGATGCACGACGACATCGACGACCGCGAGTGCATCCGCAGGCTCGTGGGGCAGGCCGGCTCGGCGATGGGAGTGGCCACGCGCGCTGACCTGGCCGACTACCACCGGCTCAAGGGAGAGCAGGTGGACGCGGTGATCGCTGATACGGGGCTGGTGCCGGTGCGGGTGGAGGGCTGGGGGAAACCGGCCTGGGCCGACCCGGCAGCGCTGGAGCGAGAGGCCTCGTCGGCGCGGGAGCGTCACCGGACGACGCTGCTCTCGCCGTTCGACTCGCTGATCTGGGACCGGCCGCGTACGCAGCGTATCTTCGGCTTCACTCACCGGCTGGAGGCCTATGTGCCCAGGCAGAAGCGGGTGCACGGCTACTTCGCGATGCCGCTGCTGGCCAAGGGCAGGCTGGTGGGCCGGGTGGATCCGGCACGGGAGGGGAAGACGCTGGTGGCCCGGCAGGTGTCGCTGGAGGGGCGCAAGACCGTGCGGCCCATGGCCGAGGCGCTGCTGGAGGCGGCCTCATGGGTCGGCTGTGACAGGGTGCGGATCGAGCGGGTCGACCCGCCCGAACTCGCCGGCGAGCTCACGGCCGCCGTGGCCACGTGACTATCTGATCTCAAGGATCTTCTCGCGCATCGCGTAGACCACGGCCTCCATCCGGGAGTGCAGCTGCAGCTTCTCCAGGATGTTGCGCACATGGTTCTTCACCGTGTTCTCGCTGATGAACAGCTCCTTGGCGATGTCCCGGTTGTTCATGCCCGTGGCGACGAGCTTGAGCACCTCCAGCTCGCGGTCGGTCAGCCGTGGAGCGGGCACCAGGCGACGCTCGTCGGTGCGCTGGATCATCGACTTGAACTCGGTGAGGAGCTTGGAGGCCATCGACGGGCTGATCTGGGACTGGCCGTCGGCGACCGCGCGGATGGCGGTGGCCACCTCGTCGGTGGAGATCTCCTTGAGGAGATAGCCGGTGGCCCCCGCCTTGATCGCGTCGTAGAGGTCGGCCTCTTCATCGCTGATCGTCAGCATTATGATCTTGGCGCTGGGGGCGACCTCCTTGATGGAGGTGCAGGCCTCGATCCCGCCGCGCTTGGGCATCCGGACATCCATCAGCACGATGTCGGGCAGCAGGTCAGCTGCCTTGTCCACCGCCTCCGCCCCGTCCCCCGCCTCCCCGACGACCTGGATGTCCTCCTCCTGCGCGAGGACGATCTCCAGCCCGCGGCGGAAGAGTGCATGGTCATCCACCACGAGGACACGGATCGGCTCTTTGCGTGGTCCGCCGTCCGTGTCAGCTCGGATTCCGACGGGTCCCTCGTCCTCCTCCTCGGACACGGGTCCGAAGCTGTCCGCCATCGTTCCTCCCCCTGAAGGCCATGGCCTTGTTTGCGTGCCGGGCCAACCTGGCCACGCGGAGCACTGGTTGGCTGCCTCGCCATGATTTCATGCCCGGGCGGCCGGGAGGTGCTTCCGCAGTCGCACGATGGTGCCCCCGGGGGCGCACGGGCGCCTCCGGGGGCACCGTGACAGTTGCCGTGCGGCGGGCTGTCAGCCCTTGCTGTCAGCCGCCGAGTGCTCCGCCCGCTCCGCTGGGCGCTTCTTCGACCAGCGCATCGGACTTCAGGTGGATAACGCCGTAGTCGTAGCCGTGCCGCCGGTAGACCACGCTCGGCTGGTTGGTCTCGGAGTCGATGAACAGATAGAAGTCGTGCCCGACAAGCTCCATCTCGTACAGGGCCTGGTCGAGGCTCATGGGCGCTGCGGCGTGGGTCTTCTCACGGACCACGAGCGGGCCTTCGCCCCGGACCTCCAGGGGGCCCATGCGGGTGGTCGGCACGCTCTCCTCGGTGCTCTCTTGCAGTTCACCGTTGATGCGGGCGGCAAGCGGCGCGGTGGCAGCTGCGACGCTCGTCGGCGTACGGCTGCCGCCTCGGTGCACACGACGCTTGTCGGCCTGCTTGCGCAGCTGCGCCTCCAGCCGAGTCGTCGCCGCGTCGAGTGCTGCATACGGGTCTGCGGCCGCCGCCTCTGCCCGGATCACCGGTCCACGGGAGCGGAGCGTGATCTCCACTCGGTCGGAGCGGCCGGCCTGCCGGGGGTTGTGTTCCTTGGACACCTCGACGTCAAGGCTGATCACCTTGGCGTCGATCTTCTGGATCTTGTCCAGCTTCAGCTTCTCTGCCACGTGCTTGCGGAAGCGCTCGGGCACCTCTGTCTTGCGGCCCTTGACGACGATGTCCACGCAGAACTCCGTTCCCGGATCTCTCCGCTGCTGGCGCGGAGCACATCCCTCTTGCCCTGGACCGGCGGGTCGCCTTCCTGGCGGGCGGGCCCCGTCCGGCACTGCGTCTGCTGCATCACCACGGATCCGGGGGTCGTCCGGAGCCGCGGCATTTCGACTTTCACCTCCTCCTCCCCAGCTGACAAGATCCCCACCCCACCGACTTCAGAGAAATACCTTGAAGTGCGCCTGTCCGGCATTCGAGGCATAACATGTGCTATTCCTCACAACCGAACATAGCCCGACCGGCCGAGGCTCGGCACCCCCTACCGGCCCGTACCTGAGTTCCGGTCTCTGTCAGCTTGTACTGCCTGCAACGAGCCATGGTTGCCGCCCGGTTCCGGTTCAGGGAAGAAAGCCGAAAGCGGGGCCGCGATCACCGCGGCGCCGGCCACTCCCCCGCCGGCCGCCGCGACCACACGCGAAGCTTCCACCAGCGAGGCCCCTGTTGTCATGAGGTCGTCGACCACAACCACAGGAGCGGCAATCAGCAACCTGCGGCAGCCCGCCGGGGCCGCCAGCGCGCCCGCGAGGTTCCCAAGCCGCTGCGGGGCGGTCAGCCCGGCCTGGTCAGCCACCGCACGCCGCTGTCGCAGCGCCGGGAGCATCCGCGCCGCCCGGCCCGCCCGACGCAGCTCGGCAGCGGCTGCGCGGGCTATGCGCCGCGTCGGGTCGTGGCCACGGGCCGCCACCGCACGCCGCGCCGATGGCACCGGCACCAGCAGCGCGCCACCGGCCGGGCACACCGCCCGGACCGCCCCGGCAAGCGCCACACCCAGCGGGCCGACCAGCCCGAGCGCACCCCGCTCTTTGTGCGCCAGCAGGACGGAGCGCACCTCGTCCGCGTACGGCGCCGCCGCGTACACCCCAGGCAGCCCAGCCGGTGCCGGACTCGGCCGGACCCAGCGCGCCCCTCTCCCGTACAGCGCCGCCCGGCACCGCTCGCACAACGCGCTGGGCGGACGCCCGCAGCCCGCACAGTCCACCGGAAGCACCAGATTGACGATCTCTCTCCACATCCCCCGCATGACTCCACTGTGCAGGGGACCGAGGAGCACCACCAGCCCTGTGGATAACTCCTTCCGCGCCTGGTCAGAGCCCTGGAGCGCGGTGCCGCCTCAGCCCGGATACACCGGCGCCGAGCCGTTCTTGGTCACCAACTTCCAGTTGGCGTCCGGCGGCAGCCGTACGATCCCGTCGTCGGACTCCGCGATCAGCGGTTTGCTCTCGTCCTCCGACGCCGCGACCGCCTTCACCCCGTTGACGCCCGGCAGTGTCGGCGTGTTCGAGGCCGAGCCGTCGGTCTCCATGTACCGCAGCTGCTGCACACCGCCCGACTCCCGGCCGACGACCACCAGCCGGCTGCTCCCCGCCCAGGACGCGGACGTCACATGCTCCAGCTGCGGAGCCACGGACCGCAGATCGTTCACCGACAGCGACGGCTGCTCACCTCCGCCGGCGGTGTGCTCGACGCGCCCCAGCTCCAGGGACGTCCGCCCGCCCCGGTCCACCAGCAACGCGATCCGCACACCGTCCGAAGCGACGCGCAGCCCCTCGATCCGCCCGTCGCCAAGCGAGGGCACCGCGACTTCCTCGGGCTTCCCTGTCCCCCCGCGCAGCCGCAGCAGACGGGGCCGGTCCGGGTCCCGGTCGGCGATCCACAGATTGCCGAGCCCGTCCCAGCTGGGCGGTGTGAGACCGTCCTTCTTGTTCTTCGCCGCACTGTGCAGCTTCTCCTCGGCGCGCCGGGCGCCTGAGCTCATGGGCGTGACGAAGAGCGAGCGTCCGTCCAGCGTCACCCCGGCCGCCACTCGCTCACCGCGGTCCACCCCAGCCGACCCCAGCTGCACCGAGCCGTCCCCGAAGGGCCCCTCCACTCGGCTCGGCTCCTCGCTGCCCTCCGACAGGCTGGCCAGCCGGTGCTGCGCATCGATGAAGTACTGCTGCTCGGCGCGCTTCTTCAGGCCGGCCGGCGCGTAGGCGGCCGCATCGCCCCGGTTCAGCACACACAGCTCGGTGCCGTCCTTACGGGCCAGCTTCACTCTGCTGATCTTCGCGGAGGCCTGGTCCTGCACGGTGAACAGCAGCTGCGCCGCCATCTGGTCGCACTGCTGCGGTCCCACGCGCGCCGCCCGGCCGCTCAGCCGCACCCGCAGCCCGTTCGAGTCGTCCAGGGACAGCGAGTCGTCCAGCAGCTTCGTACCGCTGGGGAACTTCGTCGAGACGACCGGATCCAGCCAGTTGGTGGGCCCCTCCAGCAGTGCCTTCACGGCCGTGGTCACCGGATCTATCCGCCGCCGCAGATACACCGGGTCGGCGACCAGGGCATCCTTCGTGACGTCGGCCCGGTCGTCCCCGCCGGTGTCCGCGAAGTAGTACTTGTTGACCGACCTGTAGATGCGCTCGAAGTCGGACTCGCCGAGGACCAGGCCTGCCGGGGGGACATCGATCCGCCACTCCCCGTGCACCTTGGTCAGATGGACCTGTGCCTGGTACATCGCCTCGTCCGGCTTGTACGCGCGCTTCCGGTCAACCGTGGCGATCTGCTTGCCCGTCAGCACGGCGGTGGCGCTGCTCCCGTCCCGGTCCGCGGCGTTGTTGCTCTCCATCCGCGGATTCGGGCCGTCCGCGAGCACCGTGGTCTGGGAGAACGGCTGCCAGCTCTTGGATGCCGCCTTGGTCAGGTACTGCCGCGCCGTCGTGAAATCCGCCTCGTCACTGGTGGTCGCCTCAAGGAAGCCGCGCACGATGTCGTTCGGCTGCTCCCCCGGCTGCGGTGCCACCCCGAACACCCGCACCTGGGCGTCGGCGTCCGCATGCTGCGAGGCGTCCACCCGGTGCACCTCCCCGCTGTCCGGCATCGACGCGCAGCCCGCGGCGAGCAGCGCCCCGCATCCGAGCAGCACGGACGCCCGCAATGGGCGCCACGGCCGATTGCTGTACCGGTCAGAGCCCACGCGGCTCGCCCTCCCGCTCCGGTGTCCGGTCGTCCAGCTGCCCCGCAGGGCGCGCGTCCCCCTCGCGTACGCCCCCTTCGCGCACGGTCGCTCCGGCCGCTCCGCCCGGCAAGGCCGCCGGGGCGGCAGCCTGCGGTGTCGCCGACCGCGGCTGCCGCGGAACAGCGGCCACCCGGCCCGCCGCCGGGTGCGGCATGCCCGCGTCGTTCAGTCCTCGGTTGCGCCGGGAGTCTTCGGGCTCAAGGGGGATCGGCGAGCCGCGCAGCGGTTCACCCGCCGTACGCGGCAGTGTCAGCCGGAACTGTGAGCCGCCTCCGGGCTCGCCCCACGCCTGCAGCCAGCCGCCGTGCAGCCGCGCGTCCTCGACCGCGATCGACAGGCCGAGGCCTGTGCCCCCGGTGGTGCGCGCGCGTGCCGGGTCCGCCCGCCAGAAGCGGTTGAAGACCCGGGTCGCCTCTCCGGGCTTCAGCCCGACGCCGTAGTCGCGCACCGCCACCGCCACAGCTCCGCCCGCCGCGGCCAGCCGCACCACGAGATCGCGGCCCTCACCGTGCTCCACGGCGTTGACCACGAGGTTGCGCAGCACCCGCTCGATGCGCCGCGCATCCACCTCCGCGATCACCGGCTGCTCGTCGCCGCGTACCAGAATCCGGCTGCCCTTGCGCTCCGCGAGCGGCTCGGCTCCCTCGATCACCCGGTCGACGATGTCACGCAGATCGACCGGGTCGGCCTCGAGGGCGGCCGCGCCCGCATCGAAACGGCTGATCTCCAGCAGATCGGCGAGCAGCGACTCAAAGCGGTCCAGCTGGCCACGCAGCAGCTCCGCGGAGCGGGCGGTCGCCGGGTCGAAGTCCTCGCGGGCCTCGTGGATGACATCCGCAGCCATCCGTACGGTCGTCAGCGGGGTGCGCAGTTCGTGCGACACGTCCGAGACGAACCGCCGCTGCATCCGGGACAGCTCCTCCAGCTGCTGGATCTTGACCTGGAGGTTCTGGGCCATCTTGTTGAAGGACTCGCCCAGCCGCGCGATGTCGTCCTCGCCCGTGACCTTCATCCGCTCTTGGAGCTTGCCGGCGGCCAGCCGTTCGGAGATCCCGGCAGCCATGCGTACGGGGGTGACCACCTGGCGCACGACCAGCCATGCGATGGCACCGAGGAGCACCACCACGAACACTCCGGCGGTCGCGAGCGTCCCCTTCACCAGGCTCAGGGACTTCTCCTCCTGGGTGAACGGAAAGAGGTAGTAGAGCTGGTACGGGTGGCCGTTGATGTCGTTGAGCTGCTTGCCGATGGCCAGCGCCGGCTCTTCCGTGCCGTCCGCGCGCACGATCCTGGTGTGCTGCTCATGGGTGCCCGGCTCCTCGTCGAGGGCCTTGCGCAGCTCCTTCGGGACGCTCTTCTCGGGCTGCACATCACCCGACGCACGCGGGGCGCGGGTGCCTCGGCTGTCATCCACAAACGGCTGATTGGTGTCGGAGCCGAGCGCAACAACCGAGTAGACGCCCTGCCCGCCACTGGCGAGCTGCTGCACCAGGTCCGTCAGCCACACTCCGGAATTCACCGGTCCGCGGCTGGCTGCCGGAGCGCCGTTCTGTCCCCGGGCGTCAGAGTCGGCCGCGTCCTGGGCAACATTGAAGCCGCCGATCGCCTGGCTCTGCGCAGCGCCCTGCTTGGCGTCCTGCAGGCCGTTGCGGACCTGTCCGATGACCACGAGACCGAGCAGCAGCACCACGGCAAGCGACATCAGCAGGGTGGTGGCGACGACCCGCAGCTGGATGTTGCGCCGCCACAGCCGTACGGCGGGCAGCAGCGGGCGGCGGACCCAGCGCATAAGAAGCCGCAGCACCGGGTGGACGGGGCCGCCGGGGGCCCCGTCCTGGAGCAGATGTCCGCCCTGCCAGAACCGTTCGAACAAAGAGATCCTGCCTACCGGGTCGACGGGCCGCCCCTCGCGCGCGCCCTCAGTAGGGCGCCCTCCCGCGCCCCTGGGCGCGGGAGCAGCACCGTTCCCCCACACGTCAGCTTGGTCCGGCCTTGTAGCCCACACCACGCACGGTCACGACGATCTCCGGGCGCTCCGGGTCCTTCTCGACCTTGGAGCGCAGCCGCTGCACGTGGACGTTCACCAGCCGCGTGTCGGCGGCGTGGCGGTACCCCCACACCTGCTCCAGCAGCACCTCGCGGGTGAACACCTGCCACGGCTTGCGGGCCAGCGCGACCAGCAGGTCGAACTCCAGCGGGGTCAGCGCGATCGACTGCCCGTCGCGCTTCACCGAGTGCCCCGCCACGTCGATCACCAGGTCGCCGATGGCGAGCTGCTCCGGCGCGGGCTCCTCGGAGCGCCGCAGCCGCGCCCGGATCCGGGCGACCAGTTCCTTCGGTTTGAACGGCTTGACGATGTAGTCGTCCGCGCCGGACTCCAGGCCGACCACCACATCGACCGTGTCGCTCTTCGCGGTCAGCATGACGATCGGCACGCCGGACTCGGCGCGGATCAGTCGGCACACCTCGATGCCGTCCCGCCCCGGCAGCATCAGATCGAGGAGCACCAGGTCCGGCTTGGTCTCGCGGAAGGCGGCAAGAGCCTTGTCTCCGTCGGACACGAACGACGGGTCAAAGCCTTCGCCGCGCAGCACGATGCCCAGCATCTCTGCAAGTGCGGTGTCGTCGTCGACGACGAGGACGCGTCCCTTCATAATCGACATCATCCCATTAGCTAATCGTTACCTGGGGTGACCTGGCGCACAGCTCGGCGAGCCCCTCTTGCGTCACGGGCGAAACCACCCCGCACTCGGTGACGATTGCGGTGACCAACTCCGGTGGTGTGACATCAAATGCGGGGTTATAGGCCTGCGTCCCCAGCGGTGCCACCGGTATCCCGGCGCCCGGCTCCACTCCGGCCGCCGGAGCGCTCGGCGCTGTGATCTCTGTCACTTCATGCCCCGGCCGCTGCTCCACCTCGATCGACGCTCCGGACGGCGTCCGCAGGTCGACCGTGGTCGTCGGGGCGACCACGATGAACGGCACATGGTGGTAGCGCGCGAGGACCGCGAGCGGATAGCTGCCCACCTTGTTCGCCACCGAGCCGTCCGCCGCTATACGGTCCGCGCCGATCAGCACCGCGTCGACCTCTCCCTCCGCGAAGAGCGAGCCCGCCGCGTTGTCGGTCAGCAGCGTGTACGCCATACCGCTGCGCGCCGCCTCGTACGCGGTCAGCCGCGCTCCCTGCAGCAGCGGACGTGTCTCATCCACCCACAGTCGCCTCAGCTGCCCCGCCCGGTGCACGGCCCGCACCACCGCGAGCGCCGTACCGTCGCCGCCCGACACCAGCGTCCCGGTGTTGCAGTGGGTGAGGATGCGCTGGCCGCCGCCAGGCAGCAGCCCTTGGAGCAGCGCGAGTCCGTGGTCTGCCATCCGGGCGCTGGCCTCGGCGTCCTCGCCGTGGAGCGCGCGGGCCTCGGCGAGCGCGACGGCAGCGGCTGCGTCGTGATCGCCGTCCTCTTCCAGCGCACGGCGGTAGGCCCCCACCGCCCGCCGCACCCCGTACGCGAGGTTGACGGCTGTGGGACGGGCATGGGCGAGGAGCTCGGCCGCCTGCTCCACGTCGTACCCGCGGGCCGCGGCGAGCGCGACACCGTACGCGCCCGCGATGCCCAGCAGCGGCGCACCGCGCACGGCAAGCGTCTGTATCGCCTGCACCAGGGCCGGCACATCGGTGCAGACCAACTCGACCTCCTCAGCGGGCAGCCGGGTCTGGTCCAGGAGCACCACTACGGGCCCCTCCGGCGGCTCGTCCCAGCGCAGCGAGGGAACGGACGGTGGTGGGGAAACGGGAGCGACTACGGGGGAAACCGCGTCCTGATCAGCCATTGGCCCAGTCTGCCCCCTGGGGCATGCCTATTTGAAGGTGTGCCTGGGGCACGGGCCCAGGTACGGTCGCCGATACGTCGTGGCACGATGTCAGCCAACCGGCCGTCGCTGTGCTTTCCCAGTGGTTGCCCCCTGCCAGCCAAGCCCAGTCGAGTCCGCGGGCGGGCAGCGTGAAGGAGCGATGATGAATGACACTCCGGGCTGGGCTTCGCCCGGATCCTCCCCCTCCGATGAGTCGGGGGACGGCGTCCCCGAATCTCAGGGGCGACCAGGACAGTCCGCATCCGACGACCACCCAGCTCCACCGGTGAACTGGTCCAAGCAGCAGCCGCCCGCGGGCCAATGGGCCGCACCCGCCGACGACGGCCCCACCCCGCAGCCCGGCTCCGGCTGGGGCGGGCGACCGGGCGGCTGGGGCTCGGGCTGGGTTCAGCCGCCGGCAGCGGCCAAGCCCGGGATCATCCCGCTCCGGCCTCTTGGCGTCGGCGAGATTCTCGACGGCGCGGTGTCCACGATGCGCGCGCACTGGCGCACGGTGCTCGGCATTTCCCTGGCCGTCGCCGTGTTCACCCAGACCGTGGCCACGATCACCACGGGTATCTGGTTCCGCAACGCCACGAGCATGCAGGCCCTGGAGAACAACCCGCAGCCGACCCCCTCCCAGACCTTGGACGCGGTCAGCGGCACCCTCAGCAGCTCGGGAGTGACAGCGCTGATCGGCATGCTCGGCACGATCGTGGCGACCGCCATGCTCACCATCGTTGTCAGCCGAGCCGTCCTCGGGACCTCCGTGTCCGTCGGCGAGGCCTGGCGTGCCTCCCGCCCACAGCTGCTGCGACTGTTCGGTCTGCTCTTTCTGCTGCCGCTGCTGATCGTCACTGTCGCCGCAGCGGGCCTGACACCGGGGCTGATCTTGGCTGCCGCCGGGCAGTCGGTCGGCGGGGCCGTACTGGCACTTCTCGGGGGCACGGCAGCGGTGGTCGCAGCCACCTGGCTGTGGATCCGCTACAGCCTGGCCGCACCCGCGCTGATGCTCGAGAAGCAGGGCGTCATCGCGTCGATGCGGCGCTCGGCGAAGCTCGTACGGGGCGCCTGGTGGCGGATCTTCGGAATCCAGCTCCTCACCCTGCTTCTGATCTTCTTCGTCTCGGCCGTCATCGAGACCCCCACCAGCATCGCCGCCATGATCGTCGGTGGGGAGAACGCGATGGACTGGCTCTCCGGCCAAGCCACCAGCACGAGTTGGTCGTTTCTGATCATCATCGGCGTCGGCGCGGTGATCAGCGCCACCATCACTTTCCCCATCAGCGCCGGTGTCACCGCCCTGCTGTACATGGACCAGCGGATCCGCCGCGAGGCCTTGGACTTGGAGCTGGCCCGCGCCGCGGGCATCAACGGCTACGAGCAGCAGCCGTCCGGCCCGGGACAGCACCACGACACGACGCCCGGGAGCTGATGCGGTGATCTCGACGGGGGGCATGACCATGGCAGCGCACCTCTTGGTGGGCGGTGCCGGCGATCCGCCGGTGGAGATCCGGCGCCTGCCCGCCCGGGAGGCAGCAGAGCGCGAACTGTCCAAGCGGATGTACGAGGAGAACGAGCCGGGTCTTTTCCGCCGTGCCCTGGACTGGTTCTGGCACTGGTTGAGCGACCTCTTCAGCGCTGCCGCCAAAGCATCACCCGGCGGCACGCTTGGTCTCGTTGTCGTCGCCGTCCTGGTCGTGTTTCTCGTCGTCGCCCTGAGGCTGCGGCTCGGCGCCCTGCGCCGCACCCCCACCACCGCCGGCAGTCTCTTCAACGACAAGCCCCGCAGCGCGGCAGAACACCGCTCGGCCGCCGAACGCCACGCCGCCGACCAACAGTGGGACCAGGCCGTGCAGCAACGGATGCGAGCACTGGTCCGCTCCCTGGAGGAACGCGCGCTGCTCGACCCCCGCCCGGGGCGCACCGCGGACGAGGCCGCCGCCGAGGCCGGCACATCACTCCCAGACCATGCCGACCGACTGATCGCCGCGGCCCGCGACTTCGACGACATCACGTACGGCGGCCGACGCGCCACGGCTGAGATGTACGCGCGTCTGCGCGACCTCGACCAGGACGTGGACCGAAGCAAACCCCAGTTGAGTGCCCTGACCGGCGGAGGCGCCGGATGACCGAGGTCTCCAGCACCCCTACCTCGACCTCCCCCACCGCGCGGCAGGTATGGACCCGCTCCCGTGGTCTGTTGGTCGCCCTGGTCGTGCTGATCGTCGCCGGAGTGGTCATCGCGGCCGTACGCTCCGGCGAGCAGCGCGGCCGCCTGGATCCTCGCTCCGCGGACCGGTTCGGCAGCCGTGCCGTCGCCCAATTGCTCGCCGACCGTGGTGTTTCGATTCGCGTCGTCACCACCACCGACGAAGCGGCATCCGCCACGGGTCCGGACACCACCCTGCTCGTGACCGATCCCGACCGACTGACCCACCGGCAGCAGAAGACGTTGCGTACAGGCTTGGTGGATGCCGGTGGTCGCCTCGTTCTCCTCGCGCCAAGCGATGCATCGGTCGGTTCGCTGGCTCCCGGCGTACGGGCCTCTGCCCCGATCCCGGTGGCGCCCCGGCCCCCGGACTGCACCTTCGCCACCGCCGAGCGCGCCGGTGACGCCGAACTCGGCGGCGTCCGCTACCGGTCCACGGTGCGCGGTGCGGATGCCTGCTACCTCGGCCAAGGCTTGCCGACCTTGCTGCGGCTGCCCGGTGCAGGCGCGGCCGACACGGTCCTCCTCGGCGCTCCGGACCTCCTCTACAACGATCGCCTGGACGAACGGGGCAATGCCTCGCTCGCTCTCCAACTCCTGGGTTCCCACCGGCATCTCGTCTGGTACCTCCCCTCCCTCTCGGACTCTGCGGCCGCCGACGGTGGCAAACGCACCTTCTTGGACCTGATCCCCGCGGGCTGGAACTGGGCCCTGCTCCAACTCGGCGTCGCCGCTGTCCTCGCGGCCCTGTGGCGAGCCCGCAGACTCGGCCCGCTCGTCATGGAACGGCTGCCCGTCACCGTTCGCGCCTCGGAAGCGACCGAGGGCCGGGCCCGCCTCTACCGGCAGGCCAATGCCCGCGGCCGAGCCGCTCAGGTGCTGCGCTCGGCAGCCCGTATGCGTCTCGCCCCGCTCGTGGGCGTGTCCGCTGCCCATGCCCACAGCCCGGGAGCACTGTGCCCCGCGGTCGCCGCCCATCTGCCCCCAGCAGCCCCCGACATCCAGGACCTGCTCTTCGGCCCCGACCCGACTGACGACTCCGCCCTGGTCCGGTTGGCTGACGACCTCGACGACCTCGAACGCCGCATCAGCTCCACCAGCGCATCACACCCGACGACTGCACGCCCCTCCGCTGACGTCCCATCACAACTGATCGAAAGGGACCGCACCTCGTGAGCGCCCCCACCGCCGACAGCGCCCGCGCCTCTCTCGAGGCCCTGAGAACCGAGATCGCCAAGGCCGTGGTGGGCCAGGACCCGGCCGTCACCGGTCTGGTCGTCGCGCTTCTGTGCCGCGGCCACGTCCTGCTGGAAGGTGTCCCCGGAGTCGCCAAGACGCTTCTCGTTCGAGCTCTGGCGGCCTCACTCCAACTCGACGCCAAGCGCGTCCAGTTCACCTCCGATCTCATGCCCAGCGACGTCACGGGATCTCTCGTCTATGACGCCCGCACGGCCGAGTTCTCCTTCCTGCCCGGTCCGGTCTTCACAAACCTGCTTCTCGCCGACGAGATCAACCGCACTCCTCCCAAGACGCAAGCTTCGCTCCTCGAAGCCATGGAGGAGCGTCAGGTCTCGGTCGACGGCACGCCTCGTCCGCTGCCCGAGCCCTTCCTCGTCGCCGCAACGCAGAACCCGGTGGAGTACGAGGGCACCTATCCCCTCCCCGAAGCCCAGCTCGATCGCTTCCTGTTGAAGTTGACCGTCCCGCTCCCGTCCCGCCAGGAGGAGATCGACGTACTCACCCGTCATGCGGATGGGTTCAACCCGAGCGATCTGGAGGCCGCCGGCATCCGGGCCGTAGCCGGTCCCGCCGAGCTTGCCTCAGCGCGGGCCGCCGTCGCCAAGACGACCGTGTCGCCGGAAATCGCTGCCTATGTGGTCGATATCTGCCGTGCCACTCGTGAATCCCCCTCGCTCTCCTTGGGCGCGTCCCCTCGTGGAGCCACCGCGCTGCTCGCCACCTCGCGAGCCTGGGCCTGGCTCACCGGCCGCGACTACGTCATCCCCGACGACGTGAAGGCACTGGCCCTGCCCACGCTGCGCCACCGCATCCAACTCCGCCCGGAAGCAGAGATGGAGGGTGTCACCGCCGATTCCGTCATCAAGGCCGTCCTCGCCAATGTCCCTGTCCCCCGTTGAGGCGGCGAGCAAAGACCCATGGCCCTCACCGGACGCACCGCCCTGATCGCCGCTCTCGGCGCTCTTCTCACCGGTCTCCTGCTCCCCGACTGGACCGGCATCTTTGCCGTCAACTTGCCCCTCGCAGTAGCAATTTTGTGCGACCTCGCCTTCGCCGCGCCAGTGCGGAAGCTTCATTTCACCCGATCCGGTGAAACGTCAGTTCGACTCGGAGAGCAGGCACACGTCCACCTCTCGATCAGCAATCCGTCGACTCGCCCACTGCGCGCCGACATCCGGGACGCCTGGCCTCCCAGCAGCTGGCCACCTGGCACGGAAGTGGCCGCCTCCCGGCATCGGGTGACGATCCCCCAGGCCGAACGGCGCCGCCTCACCACCACACTGCGTCCAACCCGGCGCGGCGACCGCCGATCCCATCGCGTCACTGTCCGCTCTTACGGCCCGCTCGGTCTGGCCGCCCGGCAGGGCCACCACGAGGTCCCCTGGACCGTCCGCGTCCTGCCTCCATTCACCAGCCGCAGACACCTCCCGTCCAAGCTAGCCCGGCTGCGCGAACTCGACGGCCGCACCAGCCTCCTGACGCGTGGTGAGGGCACCGAGTTCGACAGTCTCCGCGAATACATCCCGGGCGACGACACACGCTCTATCGACTGGCGCGCGACCGCCCGCCAGTCAACCGTTGCCGTACGCACCTGGCGTCCCGAGCGCGACCGACGCATCCTGCTCGTTCTCGACACGGGCCGCACGTCCGCTGGACGAGTCGGCGATGCCCCTCGTCTCGACGCGGCCATGGACGCCGCACTACTGCTGGCCGCCCTGGCCAGCCGTGCCGGCGACCGCGTAGATCTTCTTGCGTACGACAGGCGCGTCCGATCCTCCGTCCAGGGCCACGCCGCCGGAGATCTGCTTCCGGCCATCGTCAATGCCCTGGCGACACTCGAGCCCGAGCTGGTTGAGACCGATGCCCGCGGCCTGGCGGCCACGGCTCTTCGCAGGGCGCCGCGCCGCTCCCTGATCGTGCTGCTCACCAGCCTCGATGCCGCCCCGGTCGAGGAGGGCCTGCTCCCCGTCCTCGCCCGGCTCACGCACCGGCACACGGTCCTTCTCGCATCGGTGGCCGACCCGCGAGTCGAGGAGATGACGGCAACGCGGGGCTCTCTCAATGGCGTCTATGAGGCCGCGGCCGGTGCCCAGGCGCAAGCTGATCGTCGTCGGACGGCCGAGCGCCTCATGCGTCACGGAGTGACAGTCGTGGACGCAACACCGGATGACCTCCCCCCTGCGCTCGCGGATGCCTACCTGGCGCTCAAAGCTGCGGGGCGTCTCTGATGCCGGATACATTCGTCGAGAATTCGTCGAGAGACCTGCCGGAAGGGGAGGGGTCGTAGAACACG